>DINM01000133.1:5246-9516 GCA_002423675.1 Verrucomicrobia bacterium UBA5540 | reverse complement strand
TCCACCGCGGAGGCCGTTGAGCTGACGCAGCGGGCTAAAGAGCTGGGCGTAGATGCGACATTGCAGGTCACGCCGTATTACAATAAGCCCAATCAGGAAGGGCTTTATCGTCACTTTTCCGCTGTTGCCGACCTTGGTCTGCCCGTGGTGCTCTATAACGTGCCGGGGCGAAGCTCCCTCGAAATTTCCATTGAAACCGTGGCGCGTTTAGCTCTGCATCCGAATGTGGTCGCCGTCAAAGAAGCCGCCGGCAAGGTNNGCACTGGAGGGAAGCTGGGAGGCCGCTCAGCTTCTGCACGACCGTTACATTGATCTTTTCAGCTCTATGTTCATTGACACCAATCCGATTCCGGTCAAGGCAGCGTTGGCCATGATGGGGAAAATTGAAGAGGTTTATCGTCTGCCGCTCTGCGAAATGAGTGCCGTTGACCGGGCCGCTCTGCAAAACGTGATGGTTGCCTCCGACTTGCTTCCGCAGGGATAATTGAACTCCGTCTAAGCTTTGTGCAGAGCTTGCCGCCTTTCGTTGTCCTGACTATAATCACGTCCGTAAACTGTGGGTTATTCAACATCAGAAAGGACATTCACATGGCTGTCGTCAGTAAGCTGCTCGAGAAAAAAAGCAAAGAACTCATTTCTGTATCTCCTGACACCGGGATTCGCGATGCGATCGCTAAAATGGCGGACAAATCGGCTGGTACGGCGCTGGTTATGGATGGGAATAAACTCGTCGGAATTTTTTCTGAACGCGATTTTATCCGAAAAATATATCTCAAAGATCAGTGCGGAAAAGGAGTCAAAGTTAGCGAAATTATGTCCGCCAAACTCACGACGGTTACGGCTGACACAACATTGGAAAGCTGCATGAACCTGATGACGGATAAACACATTCGCCACTTGCCGGTTTTGGCCGGAGATCAGGTGGTCGGGATTGTCTCAATTGGCGATATCGTCAAATTCATGGTCAACGAAAAAGATTTTTTGATCAAAAATCTGGAAAACTACATCTCCGGTCCCGGGATGTAATCTATTTCCAAACCTTGGAAAAATCAGCCGTTTCGGTTTTCCGGAGCGGCTATTCTTTTGCTTCAAACGGCTCTTCCGTCAGCACCCCGCCTTTTTTGACCAGCTTCTCAATCTTCTGTTCCACTTCGTTGAGTTTTCCGGAGCAGAGCATTACCAGCCTTGAGCCTTCCTCGAAATGTTTGATCATTTGTTCGAGCGGAAGATCACCATTTTCCATCTCCTCGACAATTGCTTCGAGCCGTCCAAGGGATTTTTCAAAATCGACAGTTTTCTCGGCCATAATCAGTTCTCCTTCACTTCAGATATTACAGTTCCTTTTGCAAAACGGCTTTGGAGCAGATCGCCGGTTTTAACAGCAGCGGCATCGCGCACTACTGCGCCGGCCGCTGTCTGCGTCAGGCTGTATCCGCGGTCGAGTACCGCCAGCGGGCTCAGCGCGCGCAACTGCACTTCGAGCCGCCGCAGATTCTGTTTCCGCTCTGCCACCGCGCTTTTCAGCTGGTGCGTCATTGTCTGCTGAAAACCCGGCAACCGCTGCTTTTGAGCAGTCACCGCATTTTTTAAACAATCAGCCAGCAGCCGTCCGGTTTCATCCACCTTCTGTTGCCGTTGTTGAAGGCCGGCGCGCAGCGCGTGCGCCATCGCCTGCCGAAAACCCGGAATCCGTTCGCGCAGAACCAATGCACGGTTCTGCAACGAACCACCGAGGCGCGCGGCGAGACGCACAATTTGCATTTCCAGATCTGTTTTAACCGGTACCGCNNCAAAGTCGCTGATCGTAAAATCAATTTCGAGGCCGACCGCCGAGATCACCGGAATTTCCGATGCGGCAATAGCGCGCGCGACAACCTCTTCGTTGAACGCCCAGAGGTCTTCCATGCTTCCGCCGCCGCGCCCAACGATCATCAGGTCAGTATCGTTACGCGTATTAAAATAATCGATCGCCGCTGCAACGCTTTTGGCCGCGCTGTCACCCTGCACAGTGACCGGCGCGAGCAGAATTCCAATGTTTGGAAAACGCCGCGTCAGCACATGGATAATATCGCGAACCGCCGCGCCGGTCGGGGAGGTGACCACGCCGATTTTACGCGGCAGCATGGGCAGCGGTTTCTTGCGAGAAGCGTCAAACAAGCTCTCGGCGGCGAGGTTGGCTTTCAGTTTTTCGAACTGTTCCTGAAGCGATCCCTTACCCGCTTCTTCCATTTTTTTTGCGATCAGCTGATAGTTTCCGCGCGGCTCATAGAGGCTGGCCTGTGCTAGCAGGCGTACCTTGACTCCATCCTTCGGCGCGAAAAGCACAGCGGCATTATTTTGTTTGAACATGGCGCAGGAGACGGCCGCGGCTTCGTCTTTTAGAGTAAAATACCAATGGCCGCTCGCCTGACGGGTCATGCGGGAGATCTCTNNAGATCTCTCCTTCAACCCACACCTCGCCGATGCCGTTTTCCAGCGTGAAGCGCGCCGCGCGGTTGAGCTCGGCCACGCTGTAGATTTTGCGCTTTTCGTCCATCAGCTTCTTTCACGGATTCGTTCAATGCTGCGGGCTTTTCCGGTTCGGATATCGATATCCAGAATGACGCCTTCGAGTGCCGGATCAAGATTGGATGTCTCGAATTTTTGCGACATGCCGGTGATGAAACGCTGGATGACCGGTTCGACTTCGCGGCCGATTACCGAATCTTTTGGGCCGGTCATGCCGAGGTCGGTAATGTAGGCCGTTCCGTTGGGCAGGAGGGATTCATCCGAGGTCTGGACGTGGGTGTGCGTTCCGAGCACGGCAGTAACGCGTCCGTCGAGATAGCGACTCAGCGCAATCTTTTCTGACGTCGCCTCGGCATGAAAATCGACCAAAATGGTTTTAGCCTGTGTCATGCCGATCAACCGGTCGGCGACGCGAAACGGGCAGTCGACGGGATTCATAAAGACCCGGCCGACCAGCGAAATGATGCAGACCGGACCTTCATTGGTTTCAATCGTGGTCATACCGCGACCCGAAGCCGCTGGCGGAAAATTGGCCGGACGAATCAGGCGCGATTCGGTATCGAGCAGGGGGATGATCGTTTTGTCGTCCCATGCATGGTCGCCGAGCGTCAGCGCGGCGGCTCCGGCGGCAAAAAGAGCCTCGACAATTTCCGGTGACGGCCCGCGCCCACCCGCTGCGTTTTCGGCATTGGCAACAATCAGGTCGATCGTTCCCTCTGCGAGGAGCCGTTGCGTAACTCTTTGGAAAATCTGCCGCCCGGCACTGCCGACCATATCGCCTGTAAAAAGAATCTTCATGGCCGACACCTTGCCATAAGGGTTCTTTCGGATCACTTTCTTTTTTTGTTCTGCAACAATCTGCTCGCCAAGGCTGTGCAGATTTACGAATGTCTTCGCCATGAGTTTTCCGAAAACATTCTACCGCTGGCGGCCGCATCCGTGGCACGGACTGGATATTGGCGAACAGTCTCCCGACGTCGTCAACGCTTATATCGAAATGACACCGTTTGACTCGGTCAAATACGAGGTCGATAAAACCACCGGTTATCTGCGGGTCGACCGTCCGCAACTGACCTCCTCCATGCCGCCCACACTCTACGGATTTATTCCGAAAACCTATTGCGGTGCGCAGGTACAGAAACTCTCACCGAAGTCGGAGCGCGGCGATGGTGACCCGCTTGACATTTGCGTCATCACCGAACGTCCGATTAATCGCGGTGAAGTGATTCTGCATGCGCGTGTCATCGGCGGCGTACAGATGATTGATCATGGAGAAGCCGACGACAAAATCATCGCCGTTCTGCACGAGGACCAGTTCTGGTCACATGTGACCAGTGTAGACCAGGTTCGACAGGTATTACTCGACCGTCTACGCCACTATTTTGAAACCTACAAGCGCCCCGCCGGTGGCGAAGCCAACGTGCAGGTGCTTGAAATTTATGGCGAGGAGCACGCCAAAAAAGNNTTCCGCCGCATTACTGAGTTGTTTTCCAAACATTGGAAAAATCAGCGAATCAAGGTGAGGGTGCGGTCGGCGACGAGGTTGCCGTCGAGCCAGGTGCGGATGCGCCACTCGCCCTCTTTGTCTTCAATCGGTTCCCACGTGGTATCGCCGAGAAAAAATTTCCAGTCATTGGATCGGACATATTCTTCGCCGGTGAAAGGCTCGTCGATTGCCCCGTTGAGCAGGAAGGGCGGGTGGTCGATTTGAAAGGTGAGTTTCATTCCGCGTCCTTTGCGGATGTGCAGGATGTAGCCAAAT
>DINM01000133.1:0-5116 GCA_002423675.1 Verrucomicrobia bacterium UBA5540 | reverse complement strand
ACACAGTGCGCAGAGGAGCAGTACTGCGCCGCCCAGCAGCATCTGCATGCAGTTGAGTTCAACGGCCGGCAGGGAGCCGCGCTTTTTTGCGACCACAATATTCCCGGCTACCGAGACGACGGAGCTGCCGAGCAGAATCAGAATACCGAAAAGTTCTCTCAGTCCGACCGGCTCCCACGGCTTCGAGGCCAGGCTGATGGCGATGATCCCGGCAATGCCCAGCAAAAGGCTTTGTGCGGTGCGGCGGGTCAGCCGGTCGTCGTGCATCGTNNATAAGCGGGCCCGTTCCGACGATGATGGCGGCTTGTGCGCCGCGTACGAGTGTGAGCGCATAGAAAAATCCGGCGTAGAGCAGGATGGTTTGGAAGAGACTGACCAGCAGTACGGTCTTCGGTGCGGAACGGAGAAGCCGGAACGGACTGAACGGTGTTTTGCAGAACGGAATCTGAATCAGTCCGGCCAGCAGAAAGCGCAATCCGGCGATGGTGAGCGGAGGAAGGTATTCAAGTGTGATTTTTACGGCAACGAACGGCGCGGCCCACAGCAGGCAGCAGAAAATCGCGAGCAGGTTATTTCGCCGGGCCGGTTTCATTTTTTCACGAATGAACAGCGGCCCGGTATTTTGTGCGAGAAGATCAGTTCAAAGTCACTGGTTTCGTCTTCGGCCAGAACAAAGGTTTCAATCTCTTCGAACCGGGTGTCATTTTGGATCAGCTTATAAATCTGCTCAAAATAGGGCAGGTGATCGGTTGATGCATGCAGCTTTCCGCCCGGCTTGAGCGTGCGGGCGATGGCGTCCATAAACGGCTCGTTGAAGAGTCGGTTGTGGTGATGTTTTCCTTTCGGCCACGGGTCGGGATAGAAGATGTAATAGGTATCTACGCTCTGAGGCGGAACCAGAAAAGTAATGGTATAGTAGNNCCGGTCGATCCCCATAAGGTTGGTGCCGGGGAATTTCCGGCCGCGCGCCAGCAGAAACCGTCCCTTGCCGCACCCGACATCGATTTCAAACGGATGATCGGGGCAGGGGAAGCAGTTCCGGAAATCAATCGGATCAAGCCACTGTTCCGGATAAATACGCTGGGTTTCGGGCATCTTCATTTTAGAACGGAATGAAGTTGGTGCGAGGCGTGATTTTGGCGACGACTGCCGCCAGCAGCTTGGAAACCGCCTCGAGATCTTTCAGGCTGAGCAGTTCGCATGGGCTGTGCATGTAGCGCAGCGGAATGCTGATCAGCGCGGTAGCGACGCCGGCGCGGTTGAGCTGGATGGCGTTAGCGTCCGTTCCGGTTCCGCGCGCTTCAGCGACGATCTGAACCGGGATTTTTTCTTCCTTGGCGGTTTTTACAATTAGCTCAAAAAGTTTCGGATTAATGTTCGGGCCGCGGGTGATAACGGGCCCGCCGTCGAGCTCCACTTTGCCTTCCTGATTCACGACACTTCCAATGTTCGGATGGTCGGTAGCAAAGGTGACGTCCACGGCAATACCGACATCCGGCTCAATACCGAACGCCGCCGTGCGTGCACCGCGCAGTCCGATTTCTTCCTGAACGGTAGCCACGGCATGCACTTCGCATTGCGTGGTCATTTTAGAAAGCAGGCGGGCTGCTTCAAGTATCGTAAACGCGCCGGCGCGGTCGTCAAACGCTCGGCCGACGGCACGACTGTTTTCCAGTTCTTCAAAGCCGTACTGGATCACCAGCGGGTCGCCGATACTCACCAGCTTCTCGGCCTCGGCTTTGCTTTTCACGCCGATATCGACCCAAAGATCTTTGATCTCAGAAACTTTTTTGCGCTGTTCGGGTTCCTGCAGATGAATCGCGATCTTGCCGACGGCACCGCGAACGACTTTACCACCGTTGCCGATAATNNATCCAAAGAAATCCCTTGTCGTCGATATTGGAGATCAAAAAGCCGATTTCGTCGTAGTGGCCGGCTAGCATTACTTTAACTTTACCGCCCTTGTTGATAACCACATGTGAATTGCCGTGCACGTCGGTTTCCACCTTGTCGGCGAAAGTTTTGGCGTAGTCTTTCCAGACCGCCGCTGCGCAGTTTTCATAGCCGGACGGGCTGATGGTGTTGACCATATTCGTGAGAAATTGTTTCGATGTTTTATTCATAGGGATTCCTTTTTAGTTGGCCGCCCATTTTTCCAAGGTTTTTAAGAATAGCAACGGAAAATTCCAAACATTGGAAGAACAGGCCTTGCCCCGTTTCGGCGGCCTGTCTATAGTTTGGCCTCATTTGGAGAAAAGCATGGCCGATTCAACACATATGGACGTTTCGTATATTGCCAATCTGGCGCGAATTCATCTCACCGAGGAGGAAACCGGGCTGTTTCAGGGGCAGCTCGATCAGGTGCTTACCTATGTCGAGCAGCTCGGCGAACTCGACGTTTCGAACGTTGAGCCGACCGCTCACGCCATGGCGCTGGTCAACGTGCTTCGCGACGACACACCGCGCGCCTCGCTCGACCACGATGCCGTTGTTGCCAATGCTCCCGCCGCCCGTGACGGGCAGATTCTTGTCCCTAAAATTTTGGAGTAAGAGACGAACCACTAATCTTCACTAATCCACACTAATGGGGAAGGACGAGGAATGTTGAAACAGGAAGGTTACGATTTGATGGCTGCGGCTTTCGAAGTGTACAACGAGGAAGGTTTTGGTTTTTTGGAAGATATTTATCAGGAATGTATAGAAATTGAACTGGGAGATCGCGGGATTCCTTTTGTTGCTCAGGAAGAGCTGACTGTTTTTTATAAAAAACGCCCGTTGAAGAAGAAATATCGACCTGATCTGCTGGTTTTTGAAGAGGTTATTGTTGAATTAAAAGCGGTTAAAGCTCTTTGCCCAGAACACGAGGCGCAGTTGCTTAACTATTTAAAAGCGACTGGGAAGCGCGTTGGATACCTGATTAACTTTGGCAATTCCAAGGAACTTGAATGGAAACGTATGGCACTTTGATTAGTGCAGATTAGTGAAAATTAGTGGTTAACATGCTGAATACAAAAACAATTTCTGAACTGTCCGAGCTGCTGGAGCAGGGAAAGTGTACTTCCGTTGAGATCGTCAACAACGTGCTGGATGCGATTGACGCGCGCGACGGTGAAATCAATGCCTATCTGACGATCGACCGCGAAGCGGCTCTGGCGCAGGCCAAGGCTGCCGACGAGGCGCGCGCCGCTGGCAAGACCGGGCCGCTGCTCGGAATCCCGCTGGCGATTAAAGATCTGCTCAACGTCAAAGGTCAGCNNGACACCGGCGGTTCCATCCGTCAGCCCGCCGCGTTCTGCGGCTGCGTCGGTCTCAAACCAACCTACGGTATGATTTCCCGCTATGGCCTGACCGCCTTTGCTTCGTCGCTCGACCAGATCGGCCCGATCACCAAGACGGTCAAGGATGCCGCGATTCTGCTGGATGCCATGGCCGGTAAAGATCCGATGGACTCCACGTCGGTTGAGATGGATTTTCCAAGCCTTGGAAATACGCTGACGGATGACCATAGCCTGAAAGGGATGAAGCTCGGTCTGCCGAAAGAATATTTTATCGAAGGNNGCCAATCTGGCGCGTTTTGACGGCATCCGCTACGGTTTGCGTAAGGACGGTGCCGATCCAATTGAACTGTACGGAAAAACCCGTGCAGCCGGGTTTGGCTCCGAAGTAAAGCGTCGAATTATTCTCGGAACCTATGTTCTTTCAAGCGGCTACTACGATGCTTATTACCTGCGCGCTCAGAAAGTCCGCACGCTGATTCGCAACGACTTTGTCGAAGCCTTCACGCAGTGCGACGCGATCCTTGCGCCGGTCACGCCAACGCCCGCCTACAAGATCGGCGAGAAAACCAGCGACCCGCTCAAGATGTACCTCGACGACATTCTAACCACGCCGGTCAATCTCGCAGGCATCTGCGGGATGAGCATTCCGTGTGGATTCTCCTCGAACGGCCTGCCGATCGGGCTCCAGATTCTTGGCGACTCATTCAAAGAAGCCAACATTCTCAAAGTCGGCCACGCCTACGAACAGACCACGGAATGGCACCGGAAAAAAACAAAATTATAGAAACCACTAATCCGCACTAATCTTCACTGATGAAGAGGATGCGGATTGGAGCAATTAGTGTGAATTAGTGAAAATTAGTGGTTAAAAAATGAAATACGAAGCTTGTATTGGACTTGAAACGCATGTGATGCAGAAGACGCAGACGAAAATGTTCTGTGGCTGTAAGCACGAATACGGTGCCTTACCGAATACCAACGTCTGCCCGGTCTGTCTCGGCTATCCCGGCGCGCTCCCGGTTCTTAACGCCCACGCCATCGAACTCTGCTGCAAAGCCGGTCTGCTGCTCGGCTGCGAAATCAATCCGCACTCCAAGTGGGACCGCAAAAACTATTTCTATCCCGACATGTCCAAAAACTATCAGATCACACAGGCCGACCAGCCGCTCTGCCTCGGCGGACAGATCGTCACTGAAGTCAACGGCGAGATGAAAACCTTCACCATCGAGCGCATTCATCAGGAAGAAAATGCCGCCAAAAATACGCACGCCGCCAGCGGCAGTCTGGTGGACTATAACCGCGCCGGCACCGCCCTCATGGAAATTGTTTCCAATCCCTGCATGCACTCGGCCGACGACGCCTTCGCCTATATTCAGGCCCTAAAGCTCATCATGGAATACGGCGGCATTTCCGACTGCGACCTCGAAAAGGGGCNNAAAGGCTCGGCGCCAAAGTCGAAATTAAAAACATGAACTCGCCCAGCTTCATCGTCGAAGCCATCAACTACGAAATCGAACGGCAGATCGAGCTGATCGAAAACGGCGGCAAAGTTGTTCAGGAAACGCGCGGCTACGACTCCGACCGTGGCGAAACCTTCTCGCAGCGCACCAAAGAAAACGCCCACGACTACCGCTATTTCCCTGAGCCCGATCTGCTTCCCGTCGAAGTCTCCGCCGACCAAATTGCCCAATGGAAATCCGAAGTGCCGGAGCTTCCCGTCCAGCGGCGCGAACGCTATGTCCGCGAACTCGGACTTCCTGACTACGACGCCAAGGTTTTGACTGCCGAAAAATCGGTCTCCGATTTCTTCGATGCAGCCTGCCAGCAGACGAAACAGT
>DINM01000140.1 GCA_002423675.1 Verrucomicrobia bacterium UBA5540 | reverse complement strand
AGGAAGGAACCCGCCTGAAGGTGAAGCCTTTTCTGCAAAATGCTGAACGCGGCGTTTTTGCAACGCGCGTTCCCTGCCGTCCAAATAAAATCGGCCTGAGCATTGTCCGGCTGATTCGACGCGAACAAAATGTTCTGCATGTCGAAGGCGTTGACATTCTGGACGGCACGCCCCTGCTCGATATCAAACCCTACACCACCCGCTTCGACTGCATTCNNCATCCACCGTCGCCTGCGTGAACTGACCGGCGTCACCGATCCATACCGGAAAGAAAAATATCAGCACAATCAAATGGCGCTGCAACTGCTGCCCGGCCTGCGCGACCAGGTCGCCGCGTCAGACGAGCCGCTGATGACGGCGGCTCATCTGGCGATTGCCGGAAACATCATTGACCTCGGTGCCAAGAGCGGACTGCACGAAGACGAAGTGCACGAGGCACTGCTGCACTCCACGGAAAAACCGCTCGAAGGCGATATCGAAGTCTTCCGGTCAGAAGTCGCGAAAGCCAAACGAATCCTGTATCTGGCAGACAACTGCGGCGAAATTGTTTTCGACACCCTGCTGATCGAACAGCTCGGGCCGCAGCGCGTGACACTGGTCGTGCGCGGGATGCCGATTATCAACGATGCCACGCGGGAAGATGCCATCACCGCCGGACTCGATCAGATTGTTCCAATCCTTGGAAACGGATCGGACGTACCGGGCACCCTGCTCGAGGATTGCAGCGAAGAGTTTCGCAAGACCTTTGACTCCGCCGATCTGATCGTCTCCAAAGGTCAGGGAAATCTTGAAACGCTGAGTCATTGCGGAAAAAATATTTTCTTTCTGCTCAAAGTTAAATGCCCGGTCGTGGCGGAATCCGTGGGTCTACCGGTCGGCTCGCATGTTCTGCGTCATGGAAGGAACTTTTCATAATGAAAATTGCCATCGCATCCGGAAAAGGGGGAACCGGTAAAACCACGCTGTCGGTCGCGCTGGCGCAAGCGTGGGACGGGCTGGTTCAACTGCTCGACTGCGATGTGGAAGCGCCCAATGCTTCCATTTTCCTGAGTTTGGAAAATTCTTCTGAACAAGCGGTTTCTGTACCGGTGCCAGCAGTTGATTCGTCGCGCTGCACCGGATGCGGAAAATGCGCGGCGATCTGCGAATTTAACGCACTGGCCGTCACCGGGAAATCCGTGCTGGTGTTTGAAGAGCTGTGCCACAGTTGCGGAGGTTGCGCACGGATATGCCCCGAACAGGCGATCACCGAACAGCCGCGTGAAATCGGAAAAATCCGAACGGGACAAACCGGAACGATTCGACTGACGGAAGGCCGCCTCAATATCGGTCGTGCCATGGCCCCACCGCTGATTCGCGCAGTCAAAAAGAGTGCGAACCCAAACCTGCCAATTTTGATCGATTGTCCCCCNNGACTGCATGATCTGACACTGGCGATTGAAACAACGCGCTTGCTGAAAATTCCGTTCGGCGTAGTCATTAACCGCGCCGATAGCGGCGACGACCGCGTACTCAAGTATTGCAAAAACGAAAACATCCGTTTGCTGCTACAGATTCCCGAGTCCCGCAAAATTGCCGAAGCCACCTCACGCGGCGAAACTCTGCTGTCCGCCGAACCTTCTCTAAAAACACCGTTGCAGGATCTACTGAGGAGTTTTTCATGAAAGAGCTGGTGATCATCAGCGGTAAAGGCGGAACGGGCAAAACCAGCGTAACGGCTTCGTTTGCCGCGCTGGCAAAAAATGCGGTTCTAGTCGACTGCGATGTCGATGCCGCCGACCTGCATTTGATTTTAAATCCGCAAATCCGCGAGCGGCACGATTTTTACAGCGGACACGAAGCGGTTATCCGACCGGAGGACTGCACCGCCTGCGGGTTGTGTGAAACGCTCTGCCGCTTCGACGCCATCCAAGAGTCCGGCAGAACATTCACGATTGATCCCTCCTCCTGTGAAGGATGCGGTGTTTGCGTCGAGTTTTGTCCGGCAAAAGCAATTGATTTTCCAGACCGCCTGTGCGGCGAATGGTTCCAATCGCAAACCCACTTCGGCACACTGGTTCATGCGCGGCTAGGAGTCGGTGCAGAAAACTCCGGTAAATTAGTCAGCACGGTGCGCGACCAGGCCAAACAGTTTGCGCAAGCGATTCAGGCCAACTGGATTCTGGTGGACGGCCCGCCCGGTACCGGATGCCACGTGATCGCCTCCATTACCGGCGCGAATGCCGTACTGGCAGTTACTGAGCCGACGCTTTCCGGAAAGCACGATCTGTTGCGCGTCCTTGAACTGGCGCGACACTTTAAAATCCCCGCCTTCGTCTGCATAAACAAATGGGACATTAATCCGGAGATGACCGGACAAATTGAAGCGGCCGCAACCGCGGCCGGAGCCACCGTTTTGGCGCGGATTCCGTATGATCAATCCATCACGACGGCTCAGATCAACGGGCAAAGCGTAGTGGAACTCAATAACGGGCCCGCCTCACAATCAATTCAAACCTTATGGAAGAACGTATGTCAAAAACTGCAATAGACTCTCAATCTGCCCTGCCGGGCGTGTTTGGCCCCCTGCGCGGCGCGAACGGAAATATCCGAATTACCGGTCCGTGCGGCGACACGATGGAATTCTGGGTGCTCATTCAGGACGGACGGGTTCACCGTTGTACCTTCACAACCGACGGATGCTCGAGCTCGCTCGCCTGCGGAACCGCCACCTGCACGCTGGCCGCAGGAGCACCGGAAGCCGTCGCGTTTAAATTACACCCTGAGGATGTGCTGGCGATCCTGCCGGGATTCCCCGAATCCGAAAAACACTGCGCTCTGCTGGCAACCAATACACTTAAGGCCGCCATTTCAGATTATCGCAAAAACACCTGCCCGCCCGAATCGTGCGCCAGCTGCGAAAAAGAATGCGACTCGCGCAAAGAAAAGCCATCCGAAAGTACGGTTCCCGTTCCGCCGGTTCCGACCCAAAGCGGGCTCTCGGATGTAAAACATAAAATTGTTGTACTCTCCGGCAAAGGCGGCGTCGGAAAAAGCACGGTGTCCGCGAATCTGGCGATGTCGCTGGCATCTAAAGGATTTAAGGTCGGCCTGCTCGACGCCGACATTCATGGACCCAGTATTCCAACGCTATTCAGTCAGGTTGGAACACATGTGGAACAGTTCGGCGATACCGTTGAACCGGTACGGGCAAGCGGCATAAAACTGATGTCTTCCGGCTTTATGATAGATCATCCGGATCAAGCCGTTATCATGCGTGGCCCGCTGAAAATGAAAGTACTGGAACAAATGGTGCATGGTGTAAATTGGGGTGAGCTCGACTATCTGATCGTCGATTGCCCGCCCGGAACGGGCGATGAACCGCTCTCCGTCTGCCAACTGATCGGCTTCCCGGACGGCGCGGTAATCGTCACCACGCCGCAGGAAATTGCCGCCGCCGATGTACGCAAGTCAGTTCAGTTCTGTCGCAAGCTAGATCTTCCAATCCTTGGAATTCTGGAAAACATGAGCGGTTACGTCTGCCCGAAGTGCGGCGAAACAGTTCATCTGTTCGGACAGAACGGCGGATTTAAAACCGCAGAAAAATACAACCTCGCCTTTCTCGGGCGGATTCCGCTCGATCCAAATGTCGGAATCTGCGGCGATGCCGGACACAGCTATTTGGAACAGCATGGTGAATCGGACTCTTCAAAAGCGTTTGAAAAGGCCGTTGAACAAATCCTGTTCGCACTGAAGAAGGAGTGTTAATGCCTCCCCTTAAAATCACGGCATTGGTTGAAAACAACGCGGGCCGGCGCGGCCTGCTGGCCGAGCACGGACTGTCGTTCCTGATCGAAACCGGAAGGAATCAGGTTATGTTCGACACAGGTCAGGGGCTGGCACTGCGTCATAACACGGAACAACTGAAGGTGGACCTGAAACCAATTGATGCCGTCGTATTAAGCCATGGTCACTACGATCATACCGGCGGACTGACGTTTGCGCTGAACGCTATGAATAAACCCCGCCTCTATGCCCATCCGAAAGCCTTTGAACTGAAATACACCCGCAATTCCGATGGAACCGCCCGCGAGGTCGGCATGAGCGCCGGCAATAAAATCACAGCGCACGAGCTTGCAGAGGTTCTTCCGGTCAAAGAGAAAACCGAAATTGCGCCGGGCCTCTTCCTGACCGTCCCCGTTCCACGCACCACAAACTTTGAAGACCCCGGCGGCCCGTTTTTTAAAGATACCGCCTGCACGATCCCGGATGATCTGCCGGACGATCAATCGCTCTATATGGAAACCCGGCACGGCACGGTCGTCATTTTGGGTTGCGCCCATTCGGGAGTCATTAACACCCTGCGGCACATTCAGGCGCACACCGCAAACCGTCCGATTCACACCGTCATCGGCGGAATGCACCTGCTTCATGCCAACCAAAAGCGGATGGATCAAACCGTCGCGGAACTGCGCCGCTTAAATGTCCAACATCTGTACCCCTGCCACTGCACCGGNNTGCAACCCCTGTCCTGTCGGAACCGTGATTGAAATTTAGAAACCAACCCCAAAAAGGAGAATCCAAATGAAAATAGCCATCCCTGTCGCCAACGACAAACTGTGTATGCACTTCGGTCACTGCGAAACCTTCGCCGTGCTAACCGTCGATGAACAGATGAAAAAAATCACCGGACGCGAAAATCTCGTTCCGCCGCCGCACGAACCGGGTGTATTACCGGCCTGGCTGGGCGAACAAAAAGTAAATGTCATCATCGCGGGTGGCATGGGTCAGCGGGCACAACAGCTGTTTACCGAACAAAAGATTTCAGTCGTCGTCGGCGCTCCGGCTGAGTCCCCCGAAAAGTTGATCGAAAGCNNGCTATCTCGCAGGAACCCTGACGTCCGGCGGGAACGCCTGCGATCATTAAACCTGAAGTTTCCAACCCTTGGACGATTTTTTCCAAGGTTTGGAAATATTAGTGTGCCGGTTTATGGGATTTACAGTCTGCGGCTTAAAGTTTAAGAATGGAGCAAGTTAGCAAAAGGAGCCGCTATGAAAAAACTGTGTTTTGTCCTGCCTTTGATCGTACTGGCCGTTGTCATCAGCGGCTGCACCTATCCGATGACCGTCACCAACCTTAACAACTATCACAATAAAACCATCGTTCCGCTCGATGAGCGATTGCGCATCGGCATCCGTGCCAACGCTGCTGACCTCAACGGCCACCGCTTCATCCATGCCGTTGGACGCGACCTGCTCAAATACAACGCGCAGGCCACCACTGCTGTGGACGAAACCAACGAGTTCATCGATGTCATTGCCAACATCTCTGTGGTCTCCCAGCAGCGCGGCTCCGGCTGGAACTACTGGGCTGACTTCCCCGGCTTCCTCATCTGGTTCCCCTCCTGGCACGGCTACAACTACCATGTCATGTATGATATTGATGTCACCCTTAACGACGCCAAAACCGGCAAGCTCATCAACAGCATGTTTATTCCGGTCCGCCTCGGTGTCAAACATGCCGACATCAGCCGCACATGGGTTGACGGCGTTGCATGGCCGACACTGGGCTTAACCGCACTCATCNNGCGGGCTGCCGCACATGATGTACGACGAAACCGTTACCCCGCTCGTCGAGCAGAACGTCGCACCGGTTCTCGCTGATTATGTTGCCCAGCAAATCGCCATCACCCTGCACTACTACAAATCCCTTCCGCGCGACCGCTTTGAACGGCTGCAAAAACTTCTCGATGACAAACTCATCAGCAAAGAAGAGTACGAAATGAAGCGCAAAGCCATCATCGACGATATTTAAACCGCGCCGCTTCACGCAAAAAGCGCTCCGGCTTCCGGGGCGCTTTTTTATTTTCCAACCTTTGGAAACTATTGCGCGGGGCGGATATCGCGAATGTTGAACTGAATGTTTGTCCGGCCGTTCCATGTGTTTTCCTGAAGCGTAAAGGCAATGTCCACGGCTCCGGCAGGCAGTTTTTCGGCCAGATTAAAACCGATCGCATCGCGCCGTGCGTTTCCGTCCGAGAGCGTCAGTTTGAGATGTTTTTCTTTGAGGATGCGGCTGTCGATCGCTTTCACTCCGCAGACGGCCCAGACCGGTTCCGGATTATCCTGTCCAAACGGGCCGGTGCGCTTCAGCCCGTCCATTAGCGCTTCGTCCGCTTCATCCAGCGTGACAATACGGTCGATTTCGAGGATCGGCTGAAGATCGGCCCCTTTGATCTGCGAAGCGACGGCTTCATTAAAACGGACTTTGAAGGCTTCAAGATTCTGTTCTTCAATTTCNNGACGGCTGTAGCGGTTGACCAGCCGCGAGGCGACGATACCGACGACGCCGGTGTGCCAGCCTTCGCGGGCGATGACGAGGCCAAAGTGTTTGTCGGCATCAAAATAGGAATCAATTTCTTCGATGGCCTCGCGCACCATGTCTTTTTCGATGGCCTGCCGCTCGCGGTTGGCGGTGTCAAGCAGTTGTGCCAATTCGTCGGCGCGCGCAGGCAGATCGGTAAGCAACAGCTCGAGCGCGGCGTCGGGACGCCCCACCCGTCCAGCGGCGTTAATGCGCGGCCCGAAGGAAAATCCAGCATGCCACGTTTCGACGGTTCCGGTGATGCCGGCCAGTTTTTTGAGCGCATTCCAGCCCGGCCAGCAGGAGTTTTCCAGGGATTGGAAACCGGCGCGAGCCAGCACACGGTTTTCGCCGAGCAACGGAACCATGTCGGTGACGGTGGCGACGGCGACGAAATCGAGATATTTTTTCAGGTCAACCGTTGCGGATGCCAGACAACCATTTTCGCGTCCGGCTTTGACGAGCGCGTGGCAGAGTTTAAAGGCGACGCCTGTTCCGGCGAGAATGCGCGAGGGATGATCGGGAACGCATTTGGGGNNGGGCGCGATGTGTTCGCCGGGTTCGTGGTGATCGGTGACGACGACATTCACTCCGGCGGCATTGGCTTTCTCGACGGCTTCGACGGAGCTGGTTCCGCAGTCAACGGTGATGATGAGCGAAGGGTGATGTTCGGCAATACAGGCGGCCAGCGCGTCGGGCGAAAGGCCGTAGCCGTCGTCGAACCGGCTGGGAATAAAGGCGGAAACGCTGCCGCCGAGTTCGCGCAGGACGCGCACGATCAGCGCGGTGCTGCAAACGCCGTCGACATCGTAATCACCNNTTTTCCAAACCTTGGAAAAAATGTTCAGCAAGCACGTCGTCGCAGGGTTTAATTTTCCAATGTTTGGACATTTTCAAAAAAACAGCGCCCCGACCTTTCGGGGCGCTGTGCACTTCCACCCGTTATGAGTTAAACTTTCTTTTCTTTGTGCCAAAGCAGGACGACCGGCGTGGCAATAAAGATCGAGGAGTAGGTTCCGACAACAATTCCGATGAAGAGCGCCAGCGCGAAGTCGTTGATGGCTCCGCCGCCAAAAACCAGCAACATGATGACGGTGAGCAAGGTGGTCAGCGACGTCAGCGTGGTGCGGGCCAGCGTCTGGTTGATACTGATGTTGGCAATTTCGCGATACGAGAGCTTACCGCCATGCATCAGCTTGATGTCTTCACGAATCCGGTCGAACACCACGATGGTGTCGTTAACGGAGTACCCGACGATGGTGAGAAGCGCAGCGACAATCGGCAGGCTGAGCTGGCGACCGCACAGGCAGTAGATGCCGACGGTGATGAGCACGTCATGAAAAATGGCAACGATGGCGCCGGCTGCAAAGGCAAATTCGAAGCGGAAGGAGATGTAGATAATAATGCCTAACATGGCCAGCGCCAGCGACATCACACCTTTCTTCTTCAGTTCGGAACCGATCTGAGGACCGACGGTGTCGTTGGAAATATCGTGATAGCCCTGGGCGGAAAAGGCGGTATTGATACTCTGCAACGCGGCGTTACCGCTTTCATAGGGAACTTTCACCTCAAGCGTTTCTTTGGCTTTATCGGCAGAAGCTCCAAGTTCTTTATGGTACTGAATGGATGCTTCTTTGATTCCCGCTTGTGTCAGCACCGTACGAACGGCATCGGTCGGCTGCTTCTGATCAAATGCAAAGCTGATAGAGGAACCGCCGGTGAAGTCCACGCCAAAGTTCTTTTCGCCTTTGCCGATAAAGAAGATCCAGGTTCCCGCAATCACGGTCAAAGAGAGAATCGCTGCGATGGTTCGTTTGCCGAGGAAGTCAAACTTGGGGTTCCGGAAAACGGAGAACATCTTGATGGTGGTGAGCTTTGTCTTGGCGGCCAGTGTATCAAGCAGCAGACGGGTGAAGACCAGAGCCATCAGCATGCTGACCATAATCCCGGCGCTCNNGTGGTGAGGTTGGAGTCAAAGATGGTGCTTAAGGCTTTGCCGTAGCCTGAAGTGATGGCTCCGGCGAGGCTTTTGCCCGTTCGCAGTTCTTCGCGGATACGTTCAAAAATAAGCACGTTGGCATCCACGGCCATCCCGATGGTGAGCACGATACCGGCAATACCGGGCAGTGTCATGACCGGCAGACCGGCAGAGGCGCCGCTACCGGCAGAGAACAGCCCGAGAATGCCTGAGGCAAACCACATTCCGAATGGAAGAAGGATCATGAGCATCAGCAGCGAGATATCGGCAACGACACCGGCCAGCAGATAGTAGGCGGCCATGAAGACGAAGACTGAAATTCCGCCGTAGATACAGGCACGTATGCCGCTGTTGATGGAGTCTTTTCCAAGGGTTGGATCCACAGTGCGTTCTTCGACGATGGTGACCGGGGCCGGCAGAGCCCCGGCGCGAAGAACATTGACCAGACGATTGCAGTCCTCAACGGTGAAGGATCCGGTAATCTGGGCGTTTCCGCCGTAAATGGCGGACTGGAGAACCGGCGAGCAATAGAGCTCCCCATCCAGAATAATCGCCAGACGGCGGCCGGTGTCGCTGTTGAGATTGTTGTCGCCGCGCGGTGCGTAAGCGGCCGTGACTTTTCCGAACCGTTCGGCTCCGGCTTTATTAAAAGTAAGTCCAATGTACGGACGGTTGATCTGGTCGTAGTCCACACGGGCGTCCTTGATGGCCGAACCGGTGAGTTGCTTGCGGATTTCGATATACGCAGGCCGGTAAACAGTCGAACCGTCCGGCAACTTGTCTTTTTCGAGCATGAAGTCGGCTCCGCGCTTGGAACCGAAGTGTTTCAGCTCTTCCCGATAGGCGCGGTCCATTTTACTGTCCGGCAGTGCGTCACGATCGCGCACATAATACTGCCCCCGATCCGTGCTGACAGCTTTGAAGCCGCGCGGAGCCAGCCCCTGCGCAAACAGCTCATTCACCCAGGCATCGCTTTCACTGTGTACCAGACGAAATTCGAGAAACGCCACACTCATGATGGAATTTTTGGCTTCAGCGCGCTTGGCAGCATCCACACACGGCAGGCGAATGACAATGCGGTTGTCAAGCAGAGGATAGATTTCCGGTTCAGCGATTCCGAGGCCGTCTACGCGACTGCGGATGACTTCCAGCGCCACACCCTGCGTTGCTTTCGTCTCCGCCTTCACAGCCGATTCGAGCGCGGCGCCTTCGAGCGTCGGATCTTTTTCCAGCACGTTGTCGCGGACCGCCTTCGCATCTACTTCCACGGTAAAACTGGTTCCGCCCTTAAGGTCGAGACCAAGTTTTACCTTCTGTTTGATCGGCGTCACCAAAGCCAGCGACCAAACGGTCAACCCGGCCAGCAAAAGCCATTTCCACATTGTATTTTTGTTCATAGAGAATTTTCCGACGGGTTACGGCTTGATTTCAGAGGGAACGTCTCCCTTGTCTCCCAGAACCTGAGAAATAGCGCTCTTGAGCACTTCGATTTTCGTTTTCTCAGAGATGAGGACAAGCAGGGTCTTTTCCTTGACGCTGGCCACTTCACCGATGATACCGCTAGTCAGCAGTACGCGAGCGCCGCTTTTGACGGTTTCGATCATCGCCTTGCGTTCTTTTTCGCGACGGCGCTGCGGGCGGATCATCACGAAATAAAAGATGGCGACCATAAAAACCATCCAGCCGATGGTGAAACCAGGTGAAGTCTGTCCGGCTTTCCCGTCTGCGCCCGGGGGCGGAGTCATGGCGATTATTTGTGAAAACATACTTTTCTCCCTTACTTTTTCTAAAAAACACGAAGGCGGACATGCTAGAGTCCGCCCCTGCCCTTGGCAAGCTTGAAACCCGCTCTTCGGCGCTTCTCGTTAATCCGTCTGAATCCCGAAATCGTGCAGAATGGCCCGCACCGCATCAAACCCGTCGGCAACCATCAGGCGGGCGCGAAGTTCGACAGCACCCTCGAAGCTGTTGCAGTAAATTTTGTAATAGCGGCGCAGTACCTGAAAATTCTTACGATCTCCCCATGTTTCATGGAAAAGCCGGGTATGTTTCCAGAGTAGCTGCAGTTTTTCAGCCGCAGTCGGCTCCGGCTTTTCAGGGTTAAAGATCCATGGATTGTTGAAAACTCCCCGGCCGATCATGATGCCGTCCAGCCGGTGTTTTTCCGCTTTCTCGCAGACTTCGTGCAGCGAAAGCACGTCCCCGTTTCCAAGGATTGGAACCTCCGGTGCAATACGATCGCACAACCGGGCGGCTTTTTCGATTTCATCCCAGTCGGCGAACCCCTTGGACTGCTGCCGCTGGAGCCGTCCGTGCAAACTCAGGGCCGCCGGGCGTGTTTCAAGCAGCGCTTCGACCCATTCTTCGGTACAAATTGTTTTCAGCCCGATGCGGGTTTTGACGCTGACGGGAAGATGGGTAGCATCTTGCGTCGCGCGAATAATCTGCTGCGCCAACTCCGGCGTGTCGATGAGGCCGGAGCAGCAACCGCGCCGAACCACCTTGGGAACGGGACAGCCCATGTTGATGTCGATACCGTCAAACTCCATGGTAGTCGAAATTTCTTCGGCAACCCGAGCGTACAACGCCGGATCTTTTCCCCATATCTGCGCGACCAGTTTGACGCCCTTTTCTTTCAGCAAAGCGCGTTCGGAATCGTTGACCCGCAGACGATGAACCACCCGGTCGCGCCCGCGTTTGTGACACATGCCATCGGTCGAGACAAACTCGGTCATCATGACGTGAATCGAGTCCGGGTGGCTGATACCGAGAATGATTTCGCGAAAAACCGTGTCCGTCACATCCTCCATCGGAGCCAGAGCGATGATCGGGGTGATGGAATGTTTCCAGAAGTTCGTCATATCAGGCGAGAGCGGTGTCGATATCGGGAACTGCGGAAAGCAGTTTTTTTGTGTATACATGCTGCGGAGCGTCGCAAACCTGATCGGACGTACCGGTTTCGACGATTTCGCCTTTGTACATCACAGCAATGCGATGGCTCATCTCCCGAACAACGGCCAGGTCATGGCCGATGAACAGATAGGCCAGTCCGCGTTCGCGCTGAATCCGTTTT
>DINM01000010.1 GCA_002423675.1 Verrucomicrobia bacterium UBA5540 | reverse complement strand
ACCTGACGAGCGGGTGGTATTTTTCGGAGACAGCATCACGCATTACGGAAAATGGTGGCCGGACATCTGGTGCGGTTATGCCGCGCAGTTTCCGGATAACCCTCCGTTATTTTTCAGCGCCGGTTTTTCCGGCGATACAGCCTCGGGAGCACTCTCGCGTCTGGATCGGGATGTTTTTCCCCGGAAACCCGATACGGTTTGTGTTATGTTCGGCATGAATGATGTCCGTGGCTCAGCGTATACCGCTGAGAATACCGCAGCGGATCAGGCCGCACAAAAGGAGGCTTTGGAACAATATGGAATTTCGCTGGAAGCACTGTTAAAGAAAATTACGGACAAAAGGTTCCGTTGCATTGTCATAACCCCTTCGCCGTATGACCAGACCATGGTAAATTCTGCGGCACGGGAAGTTAATCCGGGCCGTAATGACGGACTGGCGATTGCCGCCGGGATTGCGAATGATCTCGCGCAGAAATATCAGTGCGAGGTCGTGGACTTTCACGGACCGATGACCCGGATGAATGCTGAGAAACAGGCGAAAGATCCCTCGGCGACCATTATCGGCTTGGATCGCATCCATCCCCGTGACGAAGGCTCCAAAATAATGGCAAAACTGTTTCTGGAAGCTCAGGGGATTAATCCTGAGGGACTGGAAAAGGTCGATCAGTTCACGAATATTTGGGAGCATGTGTCTGTAGAGCGAAATCTACGCAACATCGTATGGCTGGAGGATAAAGTTTTGAAACCGAATCATATCAGTCTAAACGATATCGAGGCGGCCAAGACCTTTCTTACGAAGAAATACGTACCGCACGGCGCGGACGACCAGCGGATTGCCTCCTATCTGAAATGGCGGGGAAAAGAGGACGAGCTGAGCCGTCAGCTGAAAGAAATCGAGAACCGAATAAGACGGTAACGCGGCAAAAAGAACCGCGCACGGAATTCCGCATGAAACAAATTTTTTAAAGGATTTTTATGCATATTGAACAGGAACTCCAACGTCATTCGGTTATTCCGGTTGTCGTAATCGACGATGCCAATAAAGCGGAGCCGCTGGCCGAAGCACTGCTCAAGGGCGGCATGGATGTGATTGAGGTGACCTGCCGGACACCTGCGGCTGCGGAAGCGTTGCGGCGGATCAAAAAATCGTTTCCTGAAATGCTGGTCGGCGCCGGAACGGTTGTGACGCTTGATCAGGCGAAGATGTGCATCGACACCGGGGTCAGTTTTGGTCTTGCGCCGGGGCTGAATCCGGAGATCGTGAAAATTTTCCAAACATCGGAAACCCTCTTTGTGCCGGGCATCATGACCCCCTCAGAAATCGAGCAGGGGCTGGCGCTGGCCTGTAAGCTGCTGAAGTTTTTTCCGGCCGGCGCGGCGGGCGGACCGAACATGCTCAAAAACATGGCGGCACCGTATGCTTCGCTCGGTGTGAAATTCTGTCCGACCGGCGGAGTGAGCCTCGACAACATGCTCGACTGGCTCGCGCTTCCGATGGTCAGCGCCATCGGCGGTTCATNNAAGCAGATTGCTGCAAAAGAGTGGGCCAGTATTACAGAACAGGTTCGACAGGCGCGGGCCAAGGCCGCGAAAGGGAGGGAAGGACTATGAGCTGTTTGCAGGCGAGGAAGATCAAAGAGGCGGTCAAAACCCGGCCGGTTTTCGGGCCGTTTAGCAAAATCGCGGATCCGGCCGTAATCGAGGTGCTCGGTCATGCCGGCTTCGATTTCGTGATTCTCGATATGGAACACGGGCCGAATAGTGCCGAGACGCTGCAGAATCTGATTCGTGCTGCAGAAATTGCCGGAATTGCGCCGATCGTACGCGTACCGGAAGGGGATTTGGGGATAATTTCTAAGGTGCTCGATATCGGTGCGGCCGGGGTGCAGGTTCCGCAAATCACAACGGCGACGGCGGTTCGGCAGGCGGTTCGGGTGGCGAAGTTTTCGCCGCAAGGCGAGCGGGGAGTCTGTCGTTTTGTCCGGTCGGCCGAGTATTCGTCCATGGAGAAGCAGATCTATTTTAAACAGGCCAATGAAGGGCTGCTGATCATCCAACTGGAAGGTCGCGAGGCTCTCGAAAATCTGGACGAGATTTTAAATGAGCCGGGAATTGATATGATCTTTGTCGGACCGTATGACCTCTCCCAGTCGCTCGGCGTTCCGGGGCAGACCACGCATCCGCTGGTGGTGGAAAAAACCAAAGAGATTTTGGCGGCCTGTCAGAAAAATGGAATTGCTGTGGGTAACTTTACCGAGACCCCTGAACAGAGCCGTTTTTGGGTGGAACAGGGATTGCGTTACATGTCGTTTTCGGTGGACGTCGGGTTGCTCTACGAGGGATGCCGACAGGTCGTTTCCAATCTGCGCGGCGGACGCGGTTAAACGTAGAAGTTATCCCGTTCGTCCATATCCAGAATCCCGGGATATTTTTCCATTTTTTCTTCGATCAGGTCGACTCTTGGGCGTTCGGAGATGTGTAAATGCCCGGCGCGGATATCCAAGCCGGTGGGTATGATGGAGTCGCGCCACGGGACATCGTTTTTCATAAACTCGCAACGGGTGATGTCTGGCATGATGACATCGCAGAGTTATTTTTCGAGGATAGAGCGGAGGCCTTGGCGGGTGTAATGACGTTCGCCGACGCGGAGTGGCACATTACCAGGCGCCGGTTGCGGATGCCTTCGAAGACCTGTGTTTTCCACAGGTTTTTTCCCGCGCGGCCCGGAAGACGTTTTTCAACGGGTTACGGGATGACACATCCGCCATCGAAATTTCCGAAGAGGATTTGAATGCGAACCCCCTCAATTTCGATTGTGCATCGATAATTAATGATCTTTTCACGAGGTCTTTGGTCTTGCGCGAGAATGCTGCGGGTGTCGTTGCTAGTAGCCATTGATGATGGCGCCGACGGCTCTGCGGTTGCGCGCAGCCTAGATTGTAAGTTCTCCCCAGAGAGCATAGCTAGGGAAGGAACCGATGCAGAGATTTCATTGGGTTGGAGGTCGCCGAGGAGCGTAAGCATGAGTCCGAAGGGTTGGTTAAGCCGAGGATTCGTTCGTTTGGGGCCTTCAGTTCGGTGAGTTCACTTTTATCAGATTGCACTTTACATCTATTGCATCAACNNAGACAAAACTAACGCTATAATGGACATAAAAAATACAACATCCTCATTGTGGAAGGCGCTGGATCTGGTTTCTCTTTTATCGGGGCGGGTGCGGGGCATGAGTATGCCGGAGCTGGTTGAGGCAATGAATATGCCTCGTTCGACGATTACGCGCGTGTTGAATACGTTGATGATGTACGGCTTGGTGGAGAAGCAGGATCGAAACTATTGCTGTGGACGTTTGTTTGATGACTGGGCTCAGCGGGATCGGCATTTGATTTTGAAGCGACGGTATCGCCCGTTGCTGGAAGAGTTGTCGCGTCGGACGGGTGAGCTGTCGTTGTTGGGGTTGCATGAAGGCAATGGGGTGGTGCATATCGATTATGTGGAGTCGGATCAGCGAATTCGGGTGGCGCCTGCACCGGGAACGCGGCATCCATTGCAGGTGACGGCGATGGGTAAGTTGGCGCTGGCGCGGCGGCCGGATTTAGCGAAGCAGTTTGAGAGCCCGGCATTGCAGGAGGAACTCGAGGAGATCCGGCGGACTGGTGTGGCGTGGAACCGAGAGGAGTCGGTGAGCGGGATGGTGGCGATGGCGACGTATGGTTTTTCGGATGGGATTACAGAACCGATGTTGGTGGTGTCTTGGCCGGTTTATCGGTTTACAGTGGAAAAGGCTCAGGAGGCTCTGAGTATGATTGAGGAATTAAGAGCGAAGTACAGCGAATGAGTAAGACAGTTTTGATTACGAATCAGGTGCCGAAGTTTGTACTGGCACCGGTAGAAGGTTTGGCTGAGGTTCGCATGGGCGGCGAGGGGTATCGTATTATGACGCGCGAAGAGGTGCTGGCGTCTGCGAAGGATTGCTCGGCCATCATCAATCAGGCCGAGCTCAAGGTGGATGAAGAGTTGTTGGAAGCTCTGCCAAATCTGAACGTGGTGGCGAATATTTCTGTAGGAACCGACAATCTGGATTTGGATGCCATGACGCGGCACGGTGTGTGGGCCACCAATGCACCCAACTCTTTTCGGCAACCTGTGGCGGAGTATGTGATTGGTGCATTGATTATGCTTTCGAGGCGCATGATCGAAAATGATGCGTTTGTTCGTTCCGGTCGATGGGACGCGTTTGAGCCGGGGCGCTGGGATGGGTTTGGTCTGCATGGACGGACGCTCGGGATTATCGGGTATGGCCGGATTGGCCGGACGCTTGCGACGTATGCAGGGGCGCTGGGGATGACTGTGATTTCCCATGATCAAGGGCACGGTGTCGACAAGTTGCACGAGCTGTTACGGGAGTCGGATTATTTGTCGGTGCATGTTCCGTTGCTGGAGGAAACTCGAGGATTGATTGGACCCGCGGAGTTTCAGGAGATGAAGCCGGGTATGATTCTGGCGAATGCATCTCGTGGCGGTGTGGTGGATGAAGTCGCGATGATTCAGGCGTTGCAGAGCGGTAAATTGGCCGGGGCGATGGTGGATGTGTTTGAACACGAGCCGGTGGTGCCGGAGGTTTTGCGTTCGCTGCCGAATGTCTTATTGAGCCCGCATGTGTGCGGGGGGACGATTCAGAGTCGTGAACAAGGACGCTTGTGTGCATTTCGTAATGTGGCAGCGGTATTGAAAGGTGAATGCCCGCCGAATGCCCTAAACAGACCCTAGGAGGCAATGTTATGGCTGATCGCATCGTATCGATGGTGTGTTTTGCGGTTCCGCCGCGCTGGGTTTTCCTTAAAATCACCACGGCCGATGGGTTGACTGGCTGGGGCGAGCCTGTTATCGAGGGCAAGGCGCATACGGTTATGCAGGCAGTTGAGGAATTCAGTGATCTGCTGATCGGGCACGACCCCAATCGCATTGAGGACATTTTCCAAATGCTCTATCGCGGTAGCTTCTATCGCGGCGGGCCTGTTTTGATGAGTGCCATTTCGGGCATTGATCAGGCGCTGTGGGATATCAAAGGCAAACGTCTAGGGGTTCCGGTGTATGAGTTGCTCGGTGGTGCTGTGCGCGAGCGCATGCAGGCCTACAGCTGGGTCGGCGGTGATCAGCCCTCTGAAGCCGCCAGCGCGGNNAACGGGTCGAGGCCGGGTGGAAGGCTGTTAAGCTGAACGGTACTCCGCGAGTCGGCTGGTTTGAATCCCCGTCTGCAATTGATCAGATTGTAGAGGAAGTGACCGCCGTGCGCGATGCCGTCGGTTGGGATATCGGAATTGGTCTCGATTTCCATGGACGGGTGCATAAGGGCCTCGCTAAACCTTTGATCAAGGAGCTTGAGCCGCTCAAGCCGATGTTTATCGAAGAGCCGGTCGTTTCAGAACAACTTAATGCCCTGCGCGATCTCGCCCGGCAAACCTCTATTCCGATTGCCGCCGGAGAACGGGTTTATGGCCGCTGGGGCTTCCGATCGTTGTTTGAAAGCGGGTGTGTTGACATCATCCAGCCGGATTTAAGTCATGCCGGAGGCCTATGGGAAGTCCGAAAGATCGCGGCCATGGCTGAGGCGTATGATGTGGCAGTCGCACCACACGCTCCGCTGGGGCCGATCAATCTGGCAGCATCCCTTCAGCTGGATTTTTGCACCCCCAATGCCTTCATTCAGGAAACCAGCATGGGTATTCATTACCATGACGGGGCTCCTGATCTGCTCGATTATGTCGAGCAGGGATCGTTTTTTGAGTTAAAAGACGGGTCTTTTGAACGGAACAGTCGTCCCGGACTCGGGGTTGTCATCAATGAAAATGCGGTTCGCGAAGCCGCAAAGCAGGGGTGCCGTTGGCATAATCCGCTATGGCGACAGCCCGACGGATCAGTGGCGGAGTGGTAGAAATAATCAAACGGAGTAACCCATGAAAAAAAGCATCGAAGAACGCGTAGAACTTTGGAAACAGTTTTATGACAAGAAAAATGAAAAGCCTCTGTTAGGCTTTTTTGTCGGCAGCGAATATCCGGTAGCGCGCTACAACGCAGCAAAGAGTCTGCCGGAAGACCGGGCCTTAAAGCCGTCTGATTTTAATGTCGAAGAATTTTGCGATGACAATGATCGTCTGTTTGCCGCGCACGAAGCCTGCGGCGGCGACTTCATTTGGGCCGCTGACGCCTTTTGGGGAATCCAGTGGATGGAATGCCTTTGCGGATTACCAATGTTTTGCAGTCAGGCTTCGGCCAATCTGTATTTCCAAACGCTGGAAAATTTCAAAGGAGACGTGCCGGCATTCGATTCGCAGAACGAATGGGTGCAGCTTGCGGCGGAGTTTCTCGATAAAGGCGCAGTGCGCGCCGCCGGGCGCTATCCGCTGGCAACCACCCGTATGCGCGGCATCAGCGATATGCTGTCTGCGCTCTACGGGGGTGAAAAATTTGTTTTTGAGTTGTTAGACGAGCCGGAGCAGACGCGAGAGGTGTGTCGGAAGCTTGCGGATCTCTATATCGGTTTCTCAAAATTCCAGCTTGACCACATTCCGGACTTTCACGGAGGTATCGGTTCGTTCTACTACAGTAACTGGGCCCCGAAAGGTACGGTTTGGCATCAGGAAGATACGGCAGCGATGCTTTCACCTGCAATGTATTCTGAGCATTTTAAAGAGTGGGACGAACAGCTCGTCAACAGCTTTGAAAACAACATCATGCACATGCATTCGACCGGTTTCATTCCGCTGGACGATTATCTCGGTATGAATTTTACGGCCATGGAACTGCACATCGACGAGGGCGGTCCGTCGGCGGAAGCCCTGTTTGAAACGCACAAAAAGATTCTGGGAAAAAAACCGCTTCTGATCTGGGGGGACATTCCGGAAAAAGATCTCGACTGGATCTTTTCGAAACTACCGTCACAGGGGCTGGGTGTGAACACCGTGGTTGAATCGCCGGAACAGGCGCACGAGTTTTATAAAAAATACAAAGGTAAAAAAGTCTAATATGACCTCTAGAGAACGCGTTCAAGCCTGCTTCTACCATCAAACATCGGATCGGCCGCCGATTGACTATCTGGCGCATTATAAAACCGATGAAAAGCTGAAAGCGCACTTCGGCATTTCCTCCGAGATCGAGCTGCTCGATGCGCTGGGGGCGGACTTTTTTTACCTGCCAGGTCGGGATCTTTCTCAGCGCGAAGGGATTTTGAGATACTATAAACATACGGCGAAGCTCAACATGACTGAAACGGAGCGTACCTGCCCTCTCGGTATCCGCTGGAAGCGCGGGGTTTATAACACAAAGTTCGCTGTGGACAGCGCTATTCGCGGGCCCCTCGAAAACACGGACGATCCGCAGGATGTGCTGAGTTTTCCATGGCCGAAAGCATCGGACTTTGATTTTAGTCCGCTTCGTGACGTAGCGCTGGCACATTCAAGCCGTATTCGTATTGGCGGATTCTGGAGTGGTATTCTCGGCGATGTCTACCGTATGCACGGCTTTCAGAATTTTCTAATGAACATTGCGGCTGAGCCTGAGTTTATTCATACCTTAATTGATCGTATGACCGATATGTATATGGAACTTAACGATACAGTATTCCAGACGCTTCAGGGCGAGCTGGACATCTGGTTTTTTGGAAACGATTTCGGTTCACAAGAAGCGTTGCTGATTAGCCCGGCCATGTGGGAGGAATTCTTTTTTGAAAACATCAAGCGGCTTTGTGCATTGGCGCACGGATACGGCATTAAAACAATGATGCATTCCTGCGGAGCGATCCGTCCGCTCATCCCGATGCTGATTGAGGCCNNAGATCGATATTCTCGATCCGGTTCAGGTGACTGCTAACGACATGGTGCCGACGGAGCTGAAAGAGGAGTTTGGCAGCCGGATTGTTTTTCACGGGGGGATTGATACGCAGAACATTCTTCCTTTCGGTACGCAGGGCGAGGTGCGTCAACATGTGCGCGATACGATGGCGGCTTTTAGCCAGAAAGGCGGCTATATCTTTGCACCCAGCCAGATTCTCGGCCCGGATATTCCGGTGGAAAATATTGTAGCGATGTATAATGAAGGTAAGAAAAAAATTGGATAATAACTATAGATGTAAAGTCAGAGACCGATTCTCGCTTTAACATTGCCTCTCTCGGCGAAGTAATGCTTCGTCTCGACTCTGGCGGGGGAGCGTGCTCCGTGATCACAGCGTTCGCCAAAAACGAAATCGGACCGCTGGTGGGAAACTTTATCCTCTAGGTCGGCGTCGACACGTTACTGATTAAATGGGTTGATTACGACGGTATCGGCCGCACGATCCGCAATGGATTGAACTTTACCGCTTGGCTCGGTTTTGAAATCGAAGGCGCGGACAAAAACTTGACTGATCTCGAGGGATCGGAATTTATGTAATAATCCTGATTTACCGTTTGTAGTCATTCAGCTTCCCACGTATGACCAAGAAAGTTCGAACGGTCACGAAGCATGGGCTGTGCTTGAGGATATACAGGCTGCAGTGGCGGTGGACATTAAGGATCGCGGCGAATTTGAATAACATTCATCCCCTGATGGTTATCCTCCATATGGATTTCTCCGTACCTTGAAGTATTAAGAAAAATCAAAAAGGCGGGGGCTGGTGGCGTACGCGATACGCGAGAGGCGTTAAGCCAATGTGTCGTCCAAAGGCGCGGTAGAACGTTTCAATACCGGCGAAGCCGCATTGCGAAGGCAGTGATTTGATGGCTTGATCTGTACTGGAGAGAAGCAATTTTGCTTCATGAAGCCTTCGAAGCAGTAGAGCTTGGCTGGGTGTTTGATCCAAATAGCGTCGAAAGAGAACGTGTAAGTGTGACTCGCTGATGCCTCCAGCTCGGGCGAGCTCGGGGACACCGACTTCCTGCTGTTTGAAATGGGCTTCGAGAAAGGCGAGTGACATTGTGAGCGATCTCGGGCGAATCTGAGCGGTTCGTTGTATTGTGCCCCGATGAGCCTCCCAGAGAAAACGTGAATAGGCATAGTGTGCGAGAACCGTGCGATCCACTGCAGCGTCGTGATATGCATGCAGGAGCTCCTGACTCAACTCGAGAGTGCGCTGATGATCAGCAATGATCGTTAGTCTTGGCGCAGGTCGTTGATCGCGGGAGGGGGTGACGAAGTGGGCGGATAGGCATTCGTAGGGAGATGATAGTTCGGTTCGATGAATGGTCTTTTCGCCTGCGACATGCCAGAACATAGCACCGCATCCGAGCTTAAGATCGTCTTTGCCGTGCTGGAAGTAGACGGTCCCGTTGGTCACAAGTTCAATAATCTCAATACCTTCTTTGATTGGCAACGGATTATCCGTTGCCGTGCGGGCCTTAAAATAAAAGATACGAACAAGTTTTTTTGGCAGCGAAAACGGCATAGATAACCCTGTTATTTCGTCAATTAACAATAGAAAGCGTCAATTGAATAATGGGGTAACTTGGCGTATTATTCAATAAAACAACGAATATATCTTCAACATGAATATAGAAAAAGTTAATAAACAAGGTAGTGGCGAAGAAAGGCCGATTTCGACTCAGGGTGGGGTCCGGAAAAAACATAGCCCCTGGACCTTCATCCCGATAATGGGATTCATGGACGGGATTTTCAACGGATTTGCCGCTCAGTATGTGACCTTGGTATTCAAAACGATGGGTTCCAGTAATACGATTGTAGGTCTGGCCAGCCTGTTGCAACTGCCTTTAGGGTTTAAAGCGCTTTGGGCTCCAGCGGTTGAACGATGGGGATCTTGTCGGTCGGTTATGCTGACAACCATGCTAGCGATCTCCTTCATGATTGGATGCATGGCCGGTTTGTTCATGATTTCTGCGAATACGATGGTGTGGATTGCTAGTATGTTTTTTCTAACTGCCGTGGTGATTTCGTTTTTTGAGATAGGGAACGGCGGATACCGGGTTTCCGTTTTGACAGGAAGCCAGCTGGCTTTATTCGCCGGGATCAGTTCGGCGGCATTTCGCCTTGGGGGGTTGTTCAGCAATAGTTTTCTGATCATTCTGGTTGGTAAAATCCAAGAGCGGATGCAGTCCTACAATATCGCATGGGCGGTTGTGTTCGGGATCGTTGCAGTTTTTATTGCGGCGATTATGCTTTATATGAAGTGGATTCTTCCCTTTTCGACCGGCGATTTAAAAAACGAGTCCAAGCTGACAGCGAAAACATATCTACTGAGTTATGTTAGTTTTTTCAAGCAGCCCGGAGGTGTGATCATTATCATATATTTGTTCATGTGCCGTTTTGGCGAAGGGATGCTGGCTGTAATCAAAAACCCGTTTTTTTTGGATCCGGCAGGAAAGGGCGGGATTGGATTAAGTCTTGCAGAGATCGGTATTATGGGCCCATTTATAATCATCGCACTGACTATTTCCGGGATTGTTGGCGGGGTTATTGTAAAAATAGTTGGATTGAGAAGATGCTACCTTATTATGGCAATTTTGATGTTTCTTCCGAATGCCTGCTTTTCCTGGCTGGCCATGAACCCAAAATACGAAATGGTGGAGCTTTTTGGAATTAACATAAACCCTTGGGTTTTGGGGATAACGCTCATCGAGGTAATCGGTTATGGATTGTCATTTGCGGCCGTTATTACTTTTTCTCAGCTTGTTGCAAAAAACGCAGGGATTCATAAGGCCACCTTTAACGCAATTGCTGGTTCGTTAAACTTGATGGGGTTTCTGACGGGCGGGGCGCTTAGCGGAGTCGTGCAAGAGCAGGTTGGGTATTTCTGGACGTTTAATACCACCATTCTGCTTTCAATCCCGATATTGTTTATCATTCCGTATCTTCCTCTACGACAAATTGTGGAGAAATCAGCGCAACTGGATGCCGATGAGGTTTAATTCAGTAGGAATACATAGTACCCAAATTTTTAGCAGTCTGAGGTCGAATCTTAAGTACAGAGAAGGAGAAGATAAATGAGAACGTTCATTATGGTTTTATTGATGACGTCAATGGCGTTGGCAGAAAAACAGTATGAAATATATCATCCAACGATAACCCGTGGGGTTATGTATCGTCCTGGACCGCTTCGATACAATCATGATTCAACGATTGAATTTTTTCAGGGAAAGTTTTACGGGGCATGGAATGGAAATGAAAATCGGTGGGAGGGGAAACCCGGCCAGAAAAACTACTGGGCCGTTAGCAATGACGGACTGCACTGGGGTTCGGCGATTGTTTTTTCCAACGTACCGCCATTCGGGGCTCCGGGGTGGCAGACCGAATGGCAGCCGAATCTTCTGAACTGGAAAAATAAGGAACTGTGGTGCTTCTGGACAAAAGCCGGCGGGTTTATTTTTGCAAAACTGAATGCAGATAAGACCGGCTGGAATCATCGGATAGTTTGGAAAACCGTCACATTAAGAGGGAAGCCCTATTTCACGTTTCCGACGCAGGAGCCAACGGTATTGCCTGATGGATCAGTTATGATCCCTTGTGTTTTCCGTTTGCCCAGAGAGGTCGAACCCATTGTGGCAAAACAGCCCTATCTTTCCGGGCCGATTATTACTCGTGATGGAGGGGAAACCTTTTTTGTGCCGGAGGGAGCCCTGATTGAGCATCCGGAAAAAGAAAAGTTTAAAATGTGGGAGCCGATGTATGTGGTTCAGGATGACGGCCGTGTTCGTATGTTCAATCGGACTCTTTCTTTGGGAGTTGATACATTTCATATGCCGTCAAATGCTCTGATTACGGCTGTCGGCAGCGCAGATGGCGAGCAGATGGGGCCGCCGGTCTATTCGGCGATTCGCACGGTTCACAGCCGGATGTGGTTGGGGCAGACAGGAAGCCGACGGGTGATGATTCATAGTGACAGTATGAGAAATAAGTTTCCCCTTGACCGGATTAATATAGCTTTGTTCAGTTCCCGAACCGGTCGCGATGATTTTGTGGCAGGTGTTCCGATTGAAGACGGGTTGATTTCCATTTCTTACCCACAAGCTGTTTTTGTCAGCAATGCCGCTTATGTCTGTTATAGTTATCAGTTTGATCCAGCATCCATCATGGTGAATAAAGTGGATCCTCTGCCTGCGGATAACCGGTGGTATATCTTCCCGAGATCCGGAAACCGGTCACTCACCGGCGATGACCAGCCGCGCCCGGTTCCTTCATCTACAAACAGCGACGGTACGGTAAATCCAGGTTATCTTGAATTCTACGCGGCGGCGAATGAAGTCGAAGCCGGAATCCCGAATGAGATTGGAACCAACTCTGTCACCATCACCGGCTGGATTTCCCGGAAACCAAAAAGTAATGGAGTAATTTTTAATGCGTTGAGCAGCGATGGGTTAAAGGGCTTTTCCTTGCGACTTGAATATGACGGCAATATGTTTATCACTCTCGGCGGCGAGAAAAAGGGGACTGATATCAAAATTCCGGATCCGATGAAATCGTTGGATTTGGGGAAGCAGAACGGGTGGGATTACAGCCCGTGGTTTTTCTTTGCCGTTACCATTGATAACAAACAGGGGCGAGTGTTCTATTGGAACGGGCAAGCCTTGAGCGCATCTTCAAGATTCAATGCGGGAACCGATTTATCCAGCGGCAAGGTGCCCGGATTCGGACGGCCCATATCCCAAAAGTTTGCGCGGAATCACTATCCGCCGTATATCAAAGTGAACTCTATCCGCGTTTACGACCGGTCCCTTGGAATCAAAGAGATTTGTTATGATTACAACCGGTTTGTCGGTGCCGCGGATACGGACTTGCCATCGCAAAATCCCGAGACTCCGGTCTGGAAACTGGACGTGGATTCCTACGGTGATGATTTCCTGTGCGTGAAAAACCGGCGGCCGCTGGCAATGCCGGTGGAGCAGAACGGCAGCCAATTGACATTCAGCGGGAACAGCTCCGCCGGAGTCGATCTCGAACTCTTCGAACCGGAAACCGATTCCGTTGAGGTGACGCTGCCGGTGACGATGGAAACGAATCCCGTCAGCGAAAGTGTCATTCTGATGACCATGGGTGACAACAACGACATCATGATCGGTCTGCGACGGGATGATCCGGAGCATGTTTACGTCAATTGTACCGGCAAGTGGGTTGCCGCGTGTCGATTCGTTGTTGGTGAAGAAAATCTGTTGATAGTGCGCATGGATAAGGCGCAGGTCACGGTTGCAAAAGGTGACGATTCGGTCACCGTCACCAACAACAGCATTGGCCAGCGCCTTTATCTGGGCGATGGCTATCCGAATTTTTATATCTCACCGGATGACCGATTTGTGGTGGATGTAAAAAAATTCAACGCAAAAGTAGTTCACGGTGGTGCATCGATGAAAAGAGAAGTAACGCCTTCTGTTGATCAAAATTAATATGACCAAGTCCCTTGCGGAGTTTGAGCAGTATAGTGAAGCAGGGCCCGTCATTAAAACGAACGAGCCATTCGGTCTACGATAGCACCTATCATCAGGAGTGGTGTCCGAAGCACTGGAAAAACATTTTCCGTGAGGAGAAGTAAGGGGTTGCGCAATTCGATTTAGAGTCGTGTTAAAAATGCCCTGTGGCTCGCTACGGGAAGGTTCACTTTATGCGTGCGTAGCTGAAAATACATAAAGAGGTTCATATGTTTACCGCAATTACATTCGGTTTTCTGGTAATGCTGACTGGGCCGACTTCTGCGAGCACACCATCCTATCCAATATCTTATCAGGTGTTTGACCCGCAGATCAGCCATTATAAAGTTCAGGATGGTGAAACGAATACCTGTGGTCCAAACGGTGAAACACTGTATTATAACCACATGGTCAGTGCCGCGTATTACGAGGGCGAATGGGTTGTCATGTGGAGTGCTCATGTGAACTCAATGGAGGTCGAAACCAACAACTTGAATTATATGAGCACGACCGTGGACGGGTCGTTGACGAACTGGACCCAAGCAGTGATTGCGTTTAGTGACAGCAATCAATGTGTTAATCCTGTCGCAGTTCCTTATCTAGGTACAATTCGCCAATGGCAGCCGGAGTTGATTACGGTAGGGTCGGAGCTTTGGTGCTTTTGGGATATTACATATGGGGCCGGGGCGGACAATTTGTCCGCCTGGTTTTCGAAAAAGACTTCCGCAACCGCCAAATGGAACAACACAAAGATGTTGTTTGGCGGCAATACGCAACCCGTAATTGACGGGCAGGCGTATTTCATAAATCCGGCCGGGTTGCCGATCCGGCTGTCGAATGGAAAAATTCTGGTGCCGGCTTTCTTTGATGATCTGTCAACCCCAGGCTCCAATCACCGGTTCGGAGGAATTATTGTTGAAGCAAATGGAACAGCATGGACGAACAGCGCATTGGTTCCAATGACCTCGTATGAGTACGAACAAGCAGATGACGGGTATGAAGTCGCTGTGTATGAAGTCGCGGACGGCCACATAATAATGATGATGAGATATACTGAAGATTTGGAGGAAGCTTCAACAGTGATGCATTGGGCCGAAAGTTTTGATTATGGTCAAAGCTGGTCTCCTATTGACTATGTTGGATTAGAAATGGCGGCTGGCGGGGGCTCTGTTGGTAAAATAAATGGACGCTTTATCGCAAGCTACATCGATCATCCTCTTGTTTTTAACATCGATGGAACAATGAAGCATCAGGGGCGGTACGGCGCTGCGCTGTTTGTTTCACGCAGCGGGAATCCTAAATCGTTTGTGCCGGGAAATTGTATTACTGGACCGAACTACTGGGCGATCGGTCACCCACTTATGACGGTGCATAGCAATAAGCTGTATACCGTCTATTCTCAGGGATGGCAAAGTCCTTCACAGGATTATGGTCGCCACATCTGGATGTCGGTGTGTGATGTTCCTTCAGCGACAAACTA
>DINM01000067.1 GCA_002423675.1 Verrucomicrobia bacterium UBA5540 | reverse complement strand
GAAAAGTTCCAAACCTTGGAAAATATCTCCTCCGGCCTCGCCATTGAAGACACGCCCGCAGGAATTGCTTCCGCCAAGGGCGCGGGATTAAAGGTGCTCTCCGTCACCAACAGCTATCCGGCGAAAGCGCTCACTCAGGCCGACGCCGTCGTCGATTCCCTGGAAGGGCTCACGCTCGAACGGCTAGGCCGTCTTTTTTAAATCAGAGGACTGGGCGGGGTCACGTTGTCATCCGGATTATCGTCGATCTGAACATCGATTTTATAATATCTCGGCCCATCATATTCATACACCTCATCAATGTATGTGCCATCTCCGGGAACAAGATGTTGAATCAGAGGAATAAACCCGGTCAGCAGATTGGTTGAGTAATAAACGGCGTATTCCCGTCCACTCACACTCTGCCAGCGCAAAACGTTTCCAAAAGGTGTCGACCGATCGACTGAAAATGAAAATTTACTATCCGGATCATTTGGATCGAGCCCGGCGATGTAGGCCTGAAGAATTGAGTTCACGCCGTTCGAACAAAATGCATTTGCATCAGCGCGGTTTATCCCGCCAAAATGTTCCGCCGCCCATCCATTCGGAATTCCGTCGCTATCGTAATCATCCTGCACGGCATAAAACTCATACGCACCCATATCAACGGTTCCGCCGATGATTCGTGGATTACCTGCCAGATCATTTCCCGCGGATGCATAGGCGTTGTTGCCACCGTTGATGCAGAGCGAGTTGGGCTGCAATTGAAAATTACTATTTACTTGATCTACAAAAAGCGGGTCGTTTGTTATACATCCACTCACACCATTCGTTACGCCGTCAGAGGCACATGTGTACCGAACTGTACCTCCATTATATATGTTCTTCCTACTAGGGGCTTCATTAGCCCATACAATACAATTGTTCAACACGCCACCACTCAAACGCACGCCACCACCATAACGAGCAGCCGAATTCCCGCTCAGTGTACAATTATTCAATACGCCATCCGTTTCTATTTTAACGCCACCGCCATCGCCGCCATTTCCAGCATACGCAAAGTTCCCCTGGAGCATGCAATTATTCAGCGTTCCGCCACGGTATAAATATGCACCGCCGCCGCTTGAATACGCTGAATTTCCACTCAGCGTACAATTATTCAAAACACCGCCTTGAGATAAATACGCACCGCCGCCGCCATAGCCAGGCCCTGAATTTTCCCGTAGCAGGCAATTATTGAGTATCCCACCACCACTCAAAAACACTCCTCCTCCTGAGCGGTCTGCTTTATTCCCGATCAGAGTGCAATTATTAAGTACGCCGCCTGATTCTAGAAACACACCACCGCCAAATGAATATGCTGAGTTGCCGATTATTACACAATTGGACGCCATACAGCCCGCAGATAACCAAACGCCACCTCCATATTCAGAATTAAAATCACTCCAGCCCATCGTATAACCATTAGTAATGGTAAAACCGATCAGTGAACAGCTGTTGGCCACAAACACCCCGCGAACCGAATCCACATCGTTTCCGCCGTTTGCGCCCGCTGAGCCTTTAATGATCGTTTCATCTGGCCCGTTTATAGACCGCACAGTAATAGAGTTGGTAATGCATACACGATTGGCCGCCAAATAACCTGGGGTGACGGCACCGCCGGTATCGTAAACTCCGTTAGTNNAGATCGACGGCGGCCTGAATGGTTTGTTTGGCGGTGGCCCAGTTGGTGGCGGCGCCGGTGTCGTCGGGCATGGAAGCGTCCACGAAGTAGTCGGCGGAAAAGGCGGAAAGTGCGCTTAAACAGATGGTCAGAAAAAGTGGTTTTTGTTTCATAAAGTCCCCGGATAAAGATGCCGAAAACCTAAAGAATCTATCCGGATTTAACAAGACTTCTGTTTATACAGTTCGGGGTTCAGAGTTTCCGGTTCAGGGTTTCCAATGTTCGGAACCCGTTCTGCTTCGCACAACAAGTCTGGTGCAGATGCAAGGCGTCAAAAGGTGAAGCTGTAGAACTCTACTGCGAACCCTTTTGCAACGACGCAGATGCGCCGGAATTGTTGCGTGAATACCAGACTTTGATTTTCTGTATTTTTGTACCCCATTTCGCGGCGGGACCGGGGCGGCGGAAGTAGAGGTCGAGTTCGCGGCCGTTGATGTCGCCGCCAACATCTTCAGCGATTCCCCAGCCGTAGCCGGGAATATAAAATTTGGTTCCGGGAGAAAAGACCTTCGGATCAGCAGCGACGGTGCCGGGATGCGCCATGTGTCCGGATGCGGTTCGTCCGATGATTTTGAGTTTTCCTTTATTCGGGCCGGAAGAACAGATCGGCAGTCCGAGCCAGTTGAGCTTCCATCCGGTGCACTGCATGGAGGCGCAATAGCCGGTGGTTTTGATTTGCATGACGGCGTCGGCACGGCGCAGGGGCACTGCAACCCAGTGACAGCGTACCAGCACCAGCGCTGCAAGGATGCCCGCCGTCCAGTAAATGATCCGCCGTTTCATGCAGAGAGTGTAGACTTTTTAACCACAGAGGTCACGGAGACACAGAGGAGAAAACTCTGCGCCTCTGTAGTTAATGAATAAGCCCGGCTTTCCAATGTGTGGAAAAACCGGGCGTCTCTTTTTCCAAACCTTGGAAAAAGAGGGTGCAGGCTCAGCCTGCTTATTTGGCCTTCGAGGCGTACTCTTTGATGAGGGCCGCGCCGATGACGTCGCGCTGAATCTGATTGGTGCCTTCGTAGATCTGAAGGATCTTGGCGTCGCGCATCATTTTTTCAGCGNNATTCTTTCATGAATCCGTAGCCGCCGAAGACCTGGAGGGCGTCGGTGGTGACGGACATAGCGACATCGCCGGCGTAGCATTTGCACATGGCGGAGATTTTGGAGACATCTTTTTCGCCGCCGTCGATGGTGTTGCAAGCCGCATAGGTGATAGCGCGCGCGGTTTCAACTTTCATGGCCATGTCGGCGAGCATCCATTGCAGGCCCTGATTGGCGATAATCGGTTTATCGAACTGGTGGCGAACGCGGGCATAGTTGATGGCTTCGTCGAGCGCGCCCTGTGCTAGGCCGACACCCTGCGCGGCGATGCCGGGACGGGAGATGTCGAACGTTTTCATGGCGAGCAGGAAGCCCATGCCTTCGCGACCGATGAGATTTTCCGCCGGAACTTCGCAGTCCTGAAAGATGAGCTCGCGGGTGGCGGAGGCGCGGATGCCGAGTTTGTCTTCTTTTNNACAGCCGTCGTAGCGATACCGCCCGCATCAGAACCGGCGTTCGGTTCAGTGAGACCAAAGGCGGCCCATTTTTCGCCGGAGGCGAGCGGTGCGAGATATTTTTTCTTCTGCTCTTCGGAGCCGCCGATGATGATCGGGTCGGCACCGAGAGCATTGGCGGCGTAGGAAACGGAAACGCCGATACAGTATTTACTGAGGGTTTCAACGGCAACGCAAAAACCAAGATGGCCGACGCCCATCCCTCCGTAGGCTTCGTCAATGTAGAGACCCATCATATCCATCTGCGCCAGCTCTTTGAGCAGGTCGGAGGGGAAGATGCCTTTTTCGTCGAGTTCGGCACGTACCGGTACGATGCGTTCTTTGCCGAATTCGTCGAGCATGGCCCGGATTTCGAGTTGCTCTTCGGTTAGTCCATAATTGATTTCGCCCATACTGTTCTCCTTATTTCAGTTCTCAGTTCCTTGTTCAGGGTTCCCGATTTCCCGCCAGTTAAGCTCCCGACGTCGAATCCTGAACTCTGAACTTTAAACTACTCCATACTTCCTAAAAAGCGTTCCGCCTCGAGTGCGGCGGCGCAACCGGTACCGGCGGCCGTGATAGCCTGACGGTAAACGGAGTCGGCAACGTCACCCGCCGCAAAAATCCCGTCGATATTGGTGCGGGTGTTTTTGGCAATCAAATATCCGGCGTGGTCGGTGTCGAGCTGGCCAGCAAAGGCTTTGGTGTTCGGTTTGTGGCCAATGGCAACAAACAGGCCGCTGACCGCCAGCTCGGAAACCGCATCGGTTTTGACATTACGAACTTTCAGCCCAGTGACTTCGTTTTTTGAAACGTCCAGCACCTCTTCAACGACGGTGTCCCAGAGCACTTCGATCTTAGGATGCGCCAGCAGGCGATCGACCATGATTTTGGATGCTCGAAACTGGTCGCGGCGGTGAATGACAGTGACTTTAGATGCAAAGTGCGTGAGGAACAGCGCGTCTTCCATGGCGGTGTCGCCGCCGCCAACCACAGCAACGGGAACGTCGCGATAGAACGCACCGTCGCAGGTGGCACAGCCGGAAACGCCGCGGCCAATCAGTTTTTGCTCGGATTCGAGTCCGAGATACTGAGCGCTCGCGCCAGAGGCGATGATGATGGTTTTCGCTTCGACTTTCTCGCCGTCGCTGAGCGTGACGCTATGCGGCAGACAGGTCAAACAAGACTCGGTCACCTCACCGCTTTTAAACCGTGTTCCGAAGCGTTCCGCCTGTTGACGCATCAACGTCGTCAGTGCAGTGCCGTCGATCCCTTCCGGAAAGCCGGGAAAGTTCTCGACATCCGTGGTGGTGGTGAGCTGCCCCCCGGGCTGAAAGCCTTCGATGAGCAACGGGTTGAGANNGGTGTATCCTGCCGATCCCGCTCCGATGATGACAACGTTTTCCAAGGGTTTCCCCTTTCTAGCTCCTGAGAGCGTTAATCTGCTTTGTAAATTCCGGCACAACCTGGTGCAGGTCGCCAACGAGACCGAAGTCGGCGACGTCGAAGATCGGCGCGTCCGGATCTTTATTGATCGCAATGATCAGATCCGCGCTCTGCATCCCGGCCAGATGCTGAATGGCACCGGAGATTCCACAGGCGATATAAACGAGCGGACAAACGGTTTTACCGGTCTGCCCGACCTGATGATGGTGCGAAATCCAGCCTGCATCGACGGTGGCACGCGACGCGCCGACCGCACCGCCGAGCGCACCGGCGAGGCCTTCGATGATCTTAAAGTTTTCCGGGCCGCCGAGTCCGCGACCGCCGGAGACGATGTAGTCGGCGGCTTTGAGGTCTACGGTGTTCACTTCTTCAACGACACTTTCGACGCGCTTCATGCGTTCCTTGACACCGGAAAGATCGACCTTGATTTCCACGACTTCACCCGTTTCGTTTTCGCTAACGCGTTCTTTTTTGAAGACGTTGGAGCGAACNNGCCATGATGTTTCCGCCAAACGCCGGACGCGTCTGGAGCAGGTACTGGCGTTCGGTGTCGAAATCGAGCTCGGTACAGTCGGCGGTAAGGCCGGCCCAACCCATTACGGCGACGGTCGGCGCGAGGCTGCGTCCGATGGTGCTGGCACCGTAGAGAACGATCTCAGGATTCTGTTCCTTGATCAGATCAGCCATCACTTTGGCAAAGTAGTCGTTCTGGTAAGTGTTCAGTTTGGGGTCTTCAATATTATAAATTTTCTTCGCGCCGTAGTTGAACAGCTCCTGATGCATCGGCTTGCCGTTGGCGGAAGCGAGCACCGCGCAGAGGGTAAAGCCCGATTTTTCCGCGAGCTTGCGCCCTTCGGAGAGCAGTTCAAAAACCACACCGGCGAGCTTGCCGTTTTCCTGTTCCGCGTAAATCCAGATTTCTTTTTGAGTGCTCATAGAATCTTTTTCTCCCGCAGTTTATAAATGAGTTCTTTGACCATATCGGCCGGTTCACCGGAGAGGATTTCCTTATTGAGTTTCACCGGCGGCGCGAAGACCTTGTTCACTTTAGTAGGCGATCCGGCCAGACCGATTTTTCCTTCTTCTGGCTGAAGCTCTTAGACGCCCCAAACCGGAATGACCGCTTTCTTGGCGGCCATTTTTTTCTTGAGCGACGGCATGCGAAGGGAGTTGGCTTCTTTCACCACGGTCAGCGCGGCTGGTTTTTCAACATCCCATACGTTGTAACCGTGATCGGTGACCTGCTGAACACGGAATCCGTTTTCGGTAACTTCACACGATTTAGCGTAGGTGATCATCGGTACGCCGTAGAAGTGGGCGACGCCCGGCCCGACCTGAGNNGATCAGATCCACCGGCTCGGTCAGTTTTTTGAGCGCCAGTGTGATCGTGTAAGAGGTCGCCCAGGTATCCGCTCCGCCGAATTTGCGGTCGGAAATCAGGATGGCTTCGTCCGCGCCATGCGACATGGCAGTGCGCAACGCTTCCTCGGCCTGCGGCGGGCCCATGGAGATGACAGTGATTTTCCCACCGTGCTTGTCTTTGAGCTGAAGCGCCATTTCAAGGGCGTTTTCGTCGAATGGATTAATAATACTCGGGACACCGGCGCGATTCAGGCGGTTCGTCTCGCGGTCGATCGTGACCTTGTCTGAGTCCGGAACCTGTTTTATACAGACCACAATATTCATGAGGATCCTTTCCGTGGGAAAATAAGCATCGTTTATAAGGAGTTAAGACCTCCATCTCAAGCCGAAACACCCGATTTATCGGTTGCCTGTGTTCTCTCACTGGGCTACTTTTCTCCCGCCCGAAACGAAAAGGAACCGAACCATGAAAAAAGGTCTGTTTTATACGATTTTTGCCATCTCCAGCCTGCTGCTGACCGGATGTTCAATACCCCGCCCGGAACCCGCACCCGTACAGGATGTTCAACCAACGCTGCCCGGTGAAATGCAGCAATACGCCGACCGGATTATACAAGCCGGTGGACTGGCAGCTCTCGGTACTGATGAATCCAACAGTCTTGAACTGGCACTCAACATGGCCAAGAAAAACGGACGCCTTGAGCTCTCCCGAATGGTCAAGGCCCGAATCGAAGTGTTGAAAACGGCCTTTTTGGAGGAGACGGAACTTCCGCAAGACTCCCGGCTACTCTCCGGCTTCACCGATGCCGGCGACGCACTTTCCAATCAGATCGCCGGATACGTCGCGCAAACCCTGAAATACGAAACCGTCGGCAATACCTACACGGCCTACGCCGTCATGGTACTCGATTCCAAAGCCATCGCGGACCAGCTCGCCAAAGAAACCGATCTCTTCGCAAAGCTCGAGCCGACACAGGCCTACGCGGCACTAACGCAGGAAATAAAAACCTACGCCGCCTTCCAGGCTGCACAAAAATAGCCCTCGCGATCCGTTTTTCCAATCCTTGGAACCCGACCTGCACCGATGGCCCGGCGGACACGCCGAACTTCAGTTTCTGCGCGCGGCACAGCAACGACGACGCTCCGGTATATTTAGAATTCCCACTAATCAACACTAATTTAAGATTCGTGAAAATTAGTGTGATTAGTGGTTAGCCTTTTTAAACGATGTAGGTTGAGGCTGAGGTGTCGCCGCCGCGGCCGGTCCAGTTGGTGTGGAAGAATTCGCCGCGCGGTTTATCGATCCGTTCATAGGTGTGCGCGCCGAAGTAGTCGCGCTGCGCCTGCAGGAGGTTCGCCGGAAGGCGTGCCGCACGGTAACCGTCATAGTACGCGAGTGCCGCGCCGATGGCGGGCATCGGGATGCCAAGCTCAGCCGATTTCATGATGACGCGGCGCCAGCCGGCCTGCGCGTTTTCGACCGCATCGGTGAAAAACGGAGCGAGCAGCAGGTTGACCATATCCGGATCGGCGTCAAAGGCTTCTTTGATCTTGCCGAGGAATACCGAACGAATAATGCAACCGCCGCGCCACATGAGCGCGATGCCGCCATTGTTGAGTTTCCAGCCATATTCTTTGGCGGCTTCGCGCATGAGCTGGTAGCCCTGGGCGTAGGAGACAATCTTGGAAGCGTAGAGCGCCTGCTTTAGGTCTTCAATCAGCGCGGCTTTGTCGCCAGTGAATTTTGCGCCGGGACCCTTGAGTGTTTTCGAAGCTTCAACGCGTTCGTCTTTGAGTGCGGAGAGGCACCGGGCAAACACGGCCTCACCGATGAGAGTGAGCGGTTGACCAAGATCCAGCGCGGAAACCGCGGTCCATTTCCCAGTACCTTTTTGACCTGCGGTATCGAGAATCACATCGATCACCGCCTCGCCAGCTTCGGTTTTGTAGCCTAGAATGTCTCGAGTGATTTCGATGAGATAGGAGTCAAGCTCGCTCGTGTTCCATTCCGTAAGCACTTCGTACATCTCTTCGTTGGAGAGGCCGAGACCTTCTTTCATCATTTGATAGGTTTCGCAAATCATCTGCATGTCGCCATATTCGATGCCGTTGTGAACCATCTTGACGAAATGGCCCGCACCGTTTTCACCGACCCATTCGCAGCAGGGTTCACCCGTTTCGGTATGCGCAGAAATTTTCTGGAAGATCGGTTTGATGGCCGGCCATGCGGCGGACGAGCCGCCAGGCATAATGGACGGACCGAGCAGTGCCCCCTCTTCGCCACCTGAAACACCGGTGCCGATATAGAGCAAGCCTTTGCTTTCGACATATTCGGTACGGCGAATCGTGTCAGGAAAATGGGAGTTGCCTCCGTCGATGATGATGTCGCCCGCTTCGAGATGCGGCAGAATCTGGTCGATCAGGCTATCCACGGCCTTGCCGGCTTTGACGAGCATCATGACTTTACGCGGACGCTCGAGACTCCCGCAGAATTCTTCGATGCTGTGGCAGCCGACAAAATTCTTGCCTGCACCGCGACCGTTCACAAACGCATCGACTTTTTCCACTGTGCGGTTATAGACCGCGACCGTAAAGCCCTTGCTTTCCATGTTGAGGACGAGATTTTCGCCCATCACTGCCAAACCGATTAATCCAATATCTGCTTTCATATTTCTCCTTTGCGGGTGGACGTAAAGCCCACTACCATACGGGCCAAGCTCGTCCCCGCCCTGTTTTTTACTTGTGTATTCTATTCCAATATTCCCTATCCTGAATTATTCATAAAACGGCCTTTGTTACTGTAAGCTATTTTTGTGGAACTTCTTGCGATTTATAATCACGTAAAAACAACCTAGGCCGTTATGAATAAAGAAAACCAGATTCGCTTCCTATTTACAGCTCTTAAAGGCCGAAAAATCACAGAGGTTTTTGACGGGCCGATGGTTAGCTCCGCCAGCGAATCGCTTGCCAAAAGTAGATATACCAGCCTCTCTGCCGACGATGAGTCGCTCGGAACGCCGGGTATCGGTCAAAAAGCCGCTGCGGAAAAAATTTCCAATATTTGAATCCGAAGCGAAGCGAAAAGAGGCTTTCGGTTTTCCGAAAGCAATGACTGGAAGGAATGGTAAAAACGGCGTATACAAGATCCCAATGTTTGGAACTTTTTCTGGAGAACGGCGATGAGTAGCACATTCGGCACCTTGTTTAGAACGACGACGTTCGGCGAATCGCACGGCAGGGCCGTCGGCGCAATCGTAGACGGCTGCCCGGCCAACCTGCCGCTGACGGAGGCGGATATTCAGCCGCAACTCACCCGCCGCCGTCCGGGACAGAGCGCTCTCTCGACACCGCGCAACGAAATCGATCAAGTGACGATTCTTTCCGGTACGGAAAACGGGATAACGCTCGGAACACCAATCGGTCTTTCGGTTAATAACCGTGATCAGCGGCCCGGCGATTATGGTGATATGGCGACGGTGCCCCGTCCGTCACACGCAGATTACAGCTATTTGATGAAGTACGGTGTAAAGGCGTCGAGCGGCGGTGGCCGATCGAGCGCGCGCGAAACAATCGGCCGCGTAGCGGCCGGTGCGATTGCCGAGAAGTGGTTGAAGACTCGCTTTGGAGGAGTTTCAATTGTGGCATTTGTAAGTTCGGTGAACAGCATCGCTGCGCCGGAAATGGATGTGGAGAGGTTGTCGCGCGAGCTGGTGGACACCAATCTGGTTCGCTGCCCGGATGCAGAGACCGCACAGCGGATGATTGCTCTGATTGAACAGGCGCGCGATGCAAAAGATTCGCTGGGTGGAACCGTAACCTGCGTCTGCAGCGGTTTCCCCGCCGGCCTGGGAGAGCCGGTGTTCGATAAACTGGAGGCCAAGCTGGCTCAAGCGATGCTGTCGATTCCGGCGGTAAAGGGTTTTGAAATCGGCTCCGGGTTCGGCGGCACGCTGATGCGCGGCTCGCAGCATAATGACGTTTTTGTTCAGAAAGATGGACGACTTGGCACAACGACGAATTACAGCGGCGGAGTGCAGGGCGGGATTTCGAACGGCGAACCCGTGGTGTTCCGAATTGCGATCAAACCGGTCGCGACCATTGGAATGGCTCAAGAGACGGTGACTATGGAGGGAAGTCCGGTTACGTTAGAGGCTAAAGGCCGCCACGACCCGTGCGTGCTGCCACGTGCGGTTCCGATTGTAGAGTCGATGACGGCGCTGGTGCTGGCCGATGCCGCGCTGCGGCAGGAATATCGCATTTAAGCTTGTTTGAGCCCCTATGAAAAAACCCAATACAGATCTTCGGGATATTTATCAGGCCACGGAGCCGCCCCCTGAGCCTCCACGGGCTCCGCTTAGTTTCGAGATGGTTGAACGGGAAATCCGCCGCCAGCGGATTTTCAATCTGCTGGTAGGGCTTTTGAGTCTTTCTCTGGTTCTGTTTATAACGGTTTCGGTGGTCAAAAAATATATGTTTACTCCCGAGAAGACTGCAGCCGTTGTGCTGAAAGTTCCGTATGTCTCCTCACATACGCTGCCTCCGGAAGATCAGTGGGTTCTGGACTATGGTCAGGTTATTTCTCAGGCAGAAGGCGGGGCCGAACCCGGCGCTAAGCCACTCTCGACAAAGTGGATAATGAACGCCGCCTATCACATTATTATGGGAGAACAGGCCCTTCGGCAGAATGATCTGGAGGCAGCACAATACCATTTGGAAAGCGCTGTGAGCGCCTACCCTGAAATGACCGGAATTCAGGAGAAACTGGGCTCAGTGTATTTAAAACTGCAGAAGTATGAGCGGGCAGAACAACTGCTGAAGCTGGCGAATCAGAAAAGCCCCTCCGTGGCGCTACTGAATAATCTGGGAGCGGCCTATCTGGGAATGCAGGAAAACAAAAAGGCTGAAGCGCTCTTCCGACAGGCACTTGAATTGCAGCCGGACCTCGCGGGATGCTACAGAAATCTCGCTCTGCTTTACCAAAGATCCGATCGTACAAACGATGCCGTCAATGCGTTTGATTCCTATTTGTCTCTCAAACCAAAAGATTCTCCGTTACTTAAAAAATATGTTGCCTATCTTACCGCGTCCGGGCGACTCAACGACGCGTCCTCGTTTCTCGACCATCTACACGGAGGGGATCCGCTAACCGTCAGTCTGTTGCAGGCCAAATGCGCCGCACAACTTAACGATCCTGAGAAAGCTGTCCGTGCGCTTCGGAATGCCTCATCATTTCTCTCGCCCCGACAGACCATGGCGCAGATGCACGACCCGGTTTTCGATCCAATCTCTGGATCGGAACCGTATGAAGCACTGATGTACCGGCTGGAGCTCGCGGCAGTCTCACTGTCCACGAACCTCAATCTGTCCACCGAAGACTCTCAAGATTAAAAGGGGTAGATATATTTTGCTTTCCATCGATTTTTTATTACTCTATCACGCCTTTCTCAGAATGGTGGGTGTAGCTCAGTTGGTTAGAGCGCCAGATTGTGATTCTGGATGTCGCGGGTTCAAATCCCGTCACTCACCCCATTTTCCGCCCGTTCAAAGAGCACGAGGGTCCGCTCATGCATGAAAGAAAAGACGATCTCCGGGATATTTATCAGGGTGGGGATGTAGATTTCGACAAAGATTTCACGCCGCAAATCGCAGAAGAACAGCTTGAAGTCCATCAGTGCAACCTGCGCCGCAGCCGAATCGTCTCTGTTTTTTCCGGCATCATTGTCGTAGTTCTCGCCGCGGTTCTGGTTGCGCTGATAAATCGTGATTTCCTTGTTGCACAAACCGCTTCAGAAAATGATCAAACGGCTAACGAATCGGAAGCTCCCAAAAATACATTACCAGCCGATGCTCTCTGGATTATGGACGCACCGGTCACGGCGACCCCGGACGAAGCCGATGCGCAGCCCGGCCCGAAACCGCTCTCTGCAAAGTGGATTAAAGCCGCCGCAACTCATATTATTATGGGACAGCGGGCTCTGGCGCTGAAGCAGCCGGAAAAAGCTCTGAATGATTTTCGTAAAACAACCGAAATCTATCCGGACATCCTCGGGCTGCGACAGACGGAAGGCGTACTCTTTCTTCAGCAGAAAGACTATACCGAAGCAGCAACAAACCTGGAAAAGGCGCTGAAGGAAGAGGAAACCTTCGACACAATCAATAATCTGGGTTCGGCATACATCGGACTGGAACAGTACGATAAAGCGGAACACTATTTAAAACGGGCGCTGGAAATGCAGCCGGAAAACCCCGGGTGCCACAAGAGTCTCGCCGAGCTTTACCGAAAAATGAATCGTAACGATGATGCGGTTTATCATTTTGAAAAATATCTCGATCTGCAGCCCAATGATCTGGACACCCTGCAGACGTATGCGCTCTATCTGACTCAACTGGGCCGCTGGAAAGGCGCCGCAGCTTCCCTGACCCGGTTAACGCAGGCCGTCACCGATGTCGCCCCGCTCTATTTTCTGCTCGCGCAGGTTCAGATGCAGAACCAACAGCCGGAAGAGGCCCTCCAGGCGCTGAAATCCGGTGTGCAACAAATTGATCCGGAACTGGCCCGAGTCTGGCTTCAGCGCAAGGAGTTCGCCCCCCTGCGCGAGTCCAAAGAATTCAAAGCGCTAATGACCCCGCAGGAAAAAGCCAACAGCCCTCAGTAACCCGACTGGATACGAACCTCGCCTTGATCTTCCGCCCAATGGATCTCGTTCGTGTACAGGATCTGCTGAGGATGAAAGGTTTCCTGAAACCGCCGGATCGCCTCGTCATCTGCGTGGGCGTCGCTCACCGCCAACGTATCCAGACGGTTCACACCCTCTCTCCGAAGAAGGCGGATCGTGCGCGTCGTGTAGAAAGGATTTCCGTCCGTTATCAACGTCCACCGGCTTTCCCCTGGCGGACAAAGCGCCACCGCCGAGTTGCTTTCGCGCAAAATTTGTATCTCTGTACACGTACAGATCTGTTCTGCGCTCCATGCAAGTCCGGCCAACAGTACCAGCAGTCCAGAGGCCTTTCGCCAGCGGGTTGGTCCCGTAAAGAAAAATACCAGTCCGGTATACCATAGCCCAACGACCCAGACCGAAGGCGATCGAACCGCCAGACCGGCTCCGGGAAGCTNNCAACAAGCTGATGATCGCTGCATTAGCCTGATTAAACAGAACTGCCGCAGGTAAAAAAATAGCCCCGCTCAACAACGCCAGGCATCCCGTCAGCATAATCATAAACGTTAACGGGATGACCGCCAGATTACCGACCAGTGCGGCAGGAGAAAGCGTATTGAAAAAATGCGCTGTAATCGGCGCAGAAAAAATCCAGGCCGCTAACGAGGTAACCGCCAATAGCGCGACAGACCGTCCTAACGTGGCCGCCGGGTGCGGCCCGTTGAGCCCCCGCAACGGTACCTCCCATCCGGAAAAGCGCATTCCGTTGATCTGCCGGACGACCCAGCCGTGCACGAGAATAATTCCGCAGACAACCACAAACGACAGCAGGAATCCCGGATCATTGATGTTCGCCGGATTGACTGCCAGTAGCAGGATGGCTGCCAGCGCAACAGCAGAGGGCGCATCGGGGCGCCGTCCAGCCAGCGGCGCGGCAAAGTAGACTGCCGCCATGGTGAACGCGCGCAGCGCGCTGGCTTTCATTCCGGTGGAATAGACATACAAAAAGAGTGCCGGAATCAAAAACCACCCCCAACGCGGTCGCGGGATTCCGATCAGTTTAAGCACCGCAATCAGAATTGCTGCCATAACCCCCACATGAAGGCCGGAGATGGCAAAAATATGCAAAATTCCGGTACGGGCAAACAGCCGGTAAAGATCCGGCGGCATCGCCTGCCGATATCCAAGAAGAAGGGCCTGAAGCAGCCCGATCTGATCAGAGAATGCGCCGATCCCGGAACAAAGGATACCTGCTGCCCGGCGCCGGAGACGGTGGCAACTGCGCATCAGTGAAGGTTCGGCGGCCCGCAGCCGAACCACATCGCCCGCAGAAACGCTCACACTTCCGGAAGCCCCGCCGCGAGGCTGTTCATAGGCGGTATAACGACCACGCAGTTCCCAGATTTCTCCAAACCTGACCGACACAGAAGCCGCTCTCAAATAAACCTTCAGAACATCATCGGACGAAAGTTTTTGCCCGGCGAACGACACCGAGTTTACGCGCATTAGAAAGGAAACGGTTCCATCTGAATCCAATACCACCGGCTCGCTCTTTATGACCCCTGTGATCTTTAGTCTGCCGAAGTCCGTTTCGGCAGAAGACAGTACCGTATGGGATAAGGAAGGAGCTTCAGTCATTGAAATATGCGCTGCCGCCAGAAGGCCGCATATGACATAAATCAACAACCCGCGATAGAGGGCCGACCGGCAGGCCGCCGCCAGAAGAAGCGCGGCGGTGCCAAGCAGCAACAGTGGAGATCCGCCGACAAAATGATCAAGCCCGAACCCTGCTGCAATACACAGTGCGATTCCGACCAGCGGACGACGCACCTGTTGAGCCGCAAGCATTCAAACCCTTCTATTATTGACTTGGTCGGAGGGCATTCAAGTTAGGCTGTTGCGGAAGATCAAGTCCGCCGGGCATCGCTGGAGCACCCTTTTCTGCCTCGCGTTTATTGATCGCTTCAATCGCCTTGCGGGTTTCAACGCCGACCAGACGGTCGGCAAACGAACGAAACTCCACGCTTTCTCGGATCGGATCAAGCTCCGGGTCTTTCAGCCAGGGAGAGACCTGACCGCCGCCGAAAAGACTGGCCACCTGCCCCATAAAGACAACCGCTTTCCCCGCCTGATTCTGCTGAGCATAAGAACGAACCAACATCTGATAATAGTCGGGACGGGAATCTTGTCGAACCAGCTGCAGATAGTTAGAGATGGCGTTTTCATAGTCGCCCCGGTCAAAATAAATTTTCCCGCACTGTTCGAGCGCAACGGTATTCGTGGGGCTGTTCCCCAGCATTTTTTCAAACATTGCCAGCGCAGCATCTGTATTCCCCTCTTGCATCTGCCCGGCGGCCGCAATCTCAAGAACAACCTCGTTGTTCGGCTGTTCCTGCAACATATGGTTTGCAAGCACCAGTCCGGCTTTAATTTGTCCGCTGGCTTGTAACGCCTGCAGCAGCTTCATCTGTAGCGTCGAAGTTGGTCCGCCTTGATTCAATAGGCCAATGCATAACGGAACCGCTTCGGCCGAAAGACCCAGTTGCATATAAATATCAATCAGCATCTGCTGAGCGGCCCGATTGTCCGGCGTAATGCGCAACGCCTGCTCGAGCCGCAATGCGGCCTCTTNNCGCAGGAGCCGTTCGGTCTGCTCCCACTGTTCCAGCCGCTGATCGATCTGTTCGGCGCTGACAATAAGTTTCTGCGGGATCGGCGTTTCCGTACCGGATTTTTCCATTAGCGCCGCATTGGCTTCCCATTGCCGCTGTTCTTTTTCGGAGGGCATGTTCATACGACTCAGCACAAGCTTCAGTACCACAAATCCTCCGACAAGTAATAACACGATTAAACCCGCCCGAAAAAGCAGCCAAGCCAGCGTCCAGTTGCTCGCCCGGTTACTGACTTCGCGCCGGTATGCTGCACTGTGCCGCGATGTGCGATGAGTCTGCTGCGGCCCCCGATCGGAATATTCATCTAAAGAAGAGTCACCTGCGTGTCGGGAATAGAAACTCTGCAACGGATTCGAGCCAGCTTCCTCGGAGAGCGATTTATGCGACCGAGCTGTTTTTTTACGAAAAAATTTCATGATTCTATGTGTTAGAGTCCTACCAATAAAACGGTTGCAGTATCGGGCGGCCCGCGTAAAGTGTCAAGCATCGCGGGCCGCCCTGCGAAGTCTGTCCGGAGATATATTATGGACCTTTTTATTCTGATTTTAATCGGGCTTCTCACCCTGCTGGTGCTGGTTCAGCTAGGCTTTTCCCTGCACGGAAACACCCGGCAAGACACCCGCCTCGAGATGCTCACAAGCAACCTGAACACGCTGACCGAACAAATCGACTCGCGCACCCGCAAAAGCGAGGAGGCAATACAGACGCAGATTGAAAAACTGATCTCCTCCAACAACCTGCGGCTTGATCAGATCGGCGAAAAAGTGGAGCAGCGGCTGGAAAAAGGATTTAAGGATACCACCACCGTTTTCGGCGATGTTCTGAAACGTCTCGCGCTGATTGATCAGGCTCAGGAAAAAATTGGCCAGCTCACCGGTAATGTCGTCAGCCTACAGGAAATACTTGCGGACAAGCGCTCCCGCGGGGCCTTCGGCGAAATTCAGCTCAGCGCACTGATCTCTAACATGATGCCCGACAACTGTTATTCGCTTCAGCACACCTTTGCGAACGGTGTACGGGCCGACTGCGTTCTTTTTCTGCCCGAACCGACGGGAACCGTCTGCATCGATTCCAAATTTCCTCTCGAAAGTTACCAGCGCATGACGGATCTGTCGCTGGGCGATGCCGACCGCACCGCCGCCGAGCGGCAGTTCCGGCAGGACATCAAAAAACACGTTAAAGATATATCCGGAAAATACATCATTCCCGGAGAAACCTCCGACGGCGCCATGATGTTTATCCCTGCAGAAGCTGTCTTTTCCGAAATTCACGGGCACTATCCCGATCTCGTCGAAGAGGCGCAACACGCCCGCGTTTGGATGGTTTCACCAACCACGATGATGGCCGTGATCACCACGGCACTGGCGGTTCTAAAAGACTCGGCCACCCGGAAACAGATCCACATCATTCAGGAACATCTCGTGGCCCTGTCACAGGACTTCGGCCGTTTTCAGGATCGAATGGATAAACTGGCAACGCATATCGGACAAGCCCACAAAGATGTAGATGATGTCCAAACTTCGGCTAAAAAAATAACGAGCCGTTTCGGAAAGATTGAAAAGGTTGAACTTTCTGAAACACCGTCCGCTTCGCTGAAGGATCCTGCCGAAGNNCGATGAAACCGCTGGTTGAAATGATATTTTTTACAGATCCGATCGATTTCATCTGAAATCACCTTGCTCGAAAACTCGATAAACTCTCCCGAATTTTCGCAGATCAGATGATGATGCCGTCCGTGTCCATAGATATGTTCGTAGTGCGCATGGACATCCTGATCGCGGATTTTCTGCACAAACCCGGCTTCTGTCATCAGATCCAGCGTACGGTAAACCGTACCACGACTGACATGATCCGGCCCCGAGGCCAGTTCGGCAGCCAGATCGTCCGCCCGGAAGTGATCGTGCCGTGCAAAAACCCGATCAAAAACAATCCGCCGCGCCTGTGTGATACGCGAATCTTTGTTTTTCAGAAAATCAACAAACAGCGGCCACGCCTCATCGGCCGAGGTATCTTTTACCGGGATCTCATTTTTTTTCGGGTTTGAACTCATAAATGTTCCTTAGACTTGATCTACATATAATGTGTAGCATAGGCCGTTTTAGGAATGAAACTAAAAATAAGGGTGGTATGTTGCTCCCTGCTGAACGGCAGGCGTACGTTACGGGTCTGCTATTAACCTATTAGGAGAAAATCATGGCTTATGTAATTTCTGACGATTGCACAATGTGCGGTGCCTGCGAAAGCGCCTGCCCGGTCGAAGCGATCAGCGCCGGTGACGGCAAATATGTCATTGACGCCGGCAGTTGCACCGATTGCGGCGCCTGCGAAGCAACCTGCCCAATGAGCGCGATCAGCGCCGCTTAAAGCAGTTGCAAATGAACGGAAAGCCTCTCCGCGCCTGCGGAGGGGCTTTTTTTATGCCGGAAAAAAACGCAGAAGCGCCAGCGCAGAAACGATTCCCGTCAGCATTCCGAAAAATACCTCCAGCCGTGTGTGGCCAAGCAGCTCCTTCAGCTTAACTTCGGACAGGTGATGCTCCTGAAACAGCTCATCCACAATCTGATTCAGCAGCTGAGCCTGCTTACCGGCCGCCGCGCGCACTGTCTGCGCATCAAACATAATCACGGCCGCGAAGCAAAACGCCAATGTAAACAGCGGCGTGGCAAAGCCCTGAGTCACACCAATCGCGGTCGCCACCGCACAGGCCATCGCCGAATGGGCACTCGGCATGCCGCCGGTACTCACCAGATAACGGAAATTAAGACGCCGGTTCTGCACCAGACAGATAATCATTTTGGTCGTTTGCGCAACCGTCCATCCGGCCACGCCCGCCCACAAAGAAATATGAACAAAATTCATCGTTTTTCCTATCCGGATTCCCCTTGAAAACAAGGCTGATAATAAAGAGTATATCGCCGTCCGGCGCAACCTTATTCAGGCTTTTCGGACGGAAGGAATACTCATGCCGCTGAAACGACATCTGGGTCTGGTTCACGTCTTCTGTATCGCCACCGGCGCAATGATCAGCTCCGGTATCTTTGTCCTGCCGGGTCTGGCCCACGCGAAAGCCGGCCCAGCAGTCATCCTCTCCTACCTGATTGCCGGACTGGTCGCCTCCATCGGTATGCTCAGCGCCGCCGAGCTGGTCACCGCAATGCCCAAGGCAGGCGGTGATTACTTTTTTGTCACGCGCGGCCTTGGCCCGGGCATCGGCACCATCGCCGGACTGCTCACCTGGTTTTCTCTGTCGCTGAAAAGCGCATTCGCCATCGTCGGGATGAGCGNNATCCTCTGCTGCGCCTTCTTCACCGCTATCAACCTGTTCGGGTCAAAACATGCCGCACGCACGCAGATTCTGCTGGTCGCCGGACTCATTCTGCTCATGCTCTTCTACATCATCCGCGGCGCTCCGCACGTCACGCTGCAGAACCTCGCGCCCTTCATGCCGTACGGCCCGAAAGCGGTCGTTTTCACTTCCGCCTTCGTCTTCGTCGCCTATGGAGGAATCATTCAGATCTCCAGTATCGCCGAAGATGTACATTCTCCTGGAAAAACCATTCCGCTGGGCATGATCCTCTCCATGCTCGTCACCACCTTGTTCTACACCCTCATGGTCTGGGTCACCTCCGGCGTTCTGCCCGACGAAACGCTCAACAACTCCCTGACGCCGATCGCCGACGGTGCCGCCGCCTTTATGGGAAAAACCGGCGTCGCACTGATCGGAACCGCCGCCCTGTTTGCCTTCATGTCCACCGCCAACGCCGGCATACTCGCCGCATCGCGCTACCTGCTGGCGCTCGGCCGCGACGCCCTCGCGCCGCAGGGATTCGGCCGGGTCAACCGTCGCTTCGGAACCCCGCACATCGCCATCCTTTTCACATCGCTCTTCATCACGCTGGCGCTGTTTCTTAAACTCGACATCCTCGTTGAAGCGGCTTCACTGGTTCTCATGCTCGGCTTTCTGCTCTCCGGCATCTGCGTCATCGTCCTGCGTGAAAGCGGCATACAGAACTACCGCCCCGCCTTCCGCGCCCCGCTCTATCCCTTTCTGCAGATCGCCGGCATACTCGCCACCCTGCTGCTGATCATTGAAATGGGTCTCGTCGCCTTTGCCATCTTCGCCCTGCTGGCGGTCGCCGGATTTGCCACCTACTGGTTCTACGGTCGCAGCAGCGCCCTGCGCGAATCCGCCCTCACCCATCTGGTCGGACGGCTCACCGCCCGCGAAATCGTCACCGGAACCCTCGAAAAAGAACTCAAGCAGATCATCCGTGAACGCGACGACATTGAACTCGACCGCTTCGACCACCTCATCACAAACGCACTTGTCCTCGATCTGGATAAGCCGATGTCGCGCAACGACCTGTTTGCAGAAATCGCCCGCGCCGATGCCGGGCGCGTCGATCTCTCTGCCGACGAACTGGAACGCCGGCTGATTGAACGCGAGGAACTCACCAGCACCGCGCTCAGTGCCGACATCGCCGTTCCACATATCATCCTTCCCGGCGAGAAAAAATTTGAAGCCGTCCTCGTGCGTCACCGCACTGGAATCGCGTTTTCGAACGAAGCGTCGCAAATCAAAGCTGTCTTTGTGCTCATGGGAACCGTTGACGAGCGCAACTTTCATCTGCGCGCACTGGCGGGAATCGCCCAGATTGTACAGGATCCGCAGTTCATGAAACGCTGGGCCTCCGCCAAAAACGAAGAGGCGCTGCGCGACCTTGTTCTTCTGGGCCGCCGGCAGCGGCACCGCTGATTCAAAGCCATGGCGGAACCGGAGAAAGCGCCGCGTTAAAGCGGGCAATCAAATCCTCCTGATACGCCCCGGCAAACGTGCCGTTCAAAACGCGCTCAAAACCTTCGCCGCGCAACTCAATCCAGCTCGCAACTTCTTTACCGGGAATAATCGGGTAAAACAGACATCCAACCGCGCGCGCCGTCTCCAGATCGCCCGGCGCGTCGCCAACCATCAGCGTTCGCTCCGGCACATAACGCCCCTTCATCGCTGTTGCAAGCGACTCGATTTTCGAGCCCAGCTCCGCGCCCGCGATCACATCGACAAATTCGCCGAGACCCGCATTGCGCCACTCGCGCACCAGCGCCTCTTCCGCCGTCTGTGAAACCACAATCGAATCCGCCGCCGCACGGATTTTTTCCAATGTTTGGAAAACTTCATCAAACACCGGCATTTCGGGAACCGCCGCGATCTCCTTGCTCACCGCGCGGCTCCACTCCAGCACCTTTTGAAGCGCAGGATCGTTCCGTTTTTTCAACTCATCATTGCTCAGTGGAACCCCGGATGCCACAAACTCCGCCAGCGGCACCGTCGGAAGTTTTTTTCCAATGGTTGGAACTTTTTTTTCCAAACCTTGGAAAATTTTCAGAATCAGCTGGAATCGGTTCAGCCCGCGCCACGGCGAATAGAGCGCCGTCCATTCCGCCACTTGCCGAAACTCCGGCTCGATCNNCCAGAATTGAATCATACCGGTGTGAAAAATCCGCTGCTTAATCGTCATGCTGTCAAAAACGCATCCGTCGGAGTCGATTGCGACCAGTACATCGTGTTTCGGTTTGAGATGAACCAGATCATCTTTATGCCAGGTTTTTTTCATCCGCCGCAGGCTAGCGGTTTGCCCGCCCCCTGTCCAGCGTGTCCGCCGTAGCCCTTGGCGAAGGCGGAAGCTTGCAGAAACCGCCGTTCCCTGCTAAATGAAAGTCATTCTATGTCCAAACTCTTCACCATCCTGAAGCACGCCTGCCACATCCTGCCGGAATCGCTTCGCGAACGCGGTCCGCTGCGCGACCTCGCCATACAAATCATGGAAAAGGTCGGCGACCGCGACGACATCTACTCGGCCAAATACTACCAGACGCTCGTCGAACCCTACGCCCGCAAAAGCGTCCCGCAGATGGCCGCATCCATCNNCCGACTGCTTGGCCTCGACGCCGCCGAAGCCGGCCTCGACATCGCCCGCGCCCGTGGACTCGACACCCGCAAACTCGACATCGTCAACGACAACCTGCTGTATTCCGCCTGCTACGACGTCGCCGTCAGCATGGAAACCGCCGAACACCTGCCAAAAAAGGCTGCCGACCGCTACGTCGAACTGCTCTGCTCGCTCGCGCCCGTCGTCATCTTCACCGCCGCGCCTCCCGGACAGGGCGGCATCGGCCACCTCAATGAACAGCCTCCCGAATACTGGATCGGCTACTTCAAAGCCCACGGTTTCCAACCATTGGAAAAAACCGTCGCCGACTGGCAACCCGTCTGGCGCGCCGCCGGCGTCGCCGACTTCTACACCAACAACCTCATGATTTTTAAAAAAGAGGTGTAACTCCGGCCCGTTCATGTTTAATTTTCCGGCTCAACGAAAGGGCTCTCATGAAGGTATTGGTGATTGGAAACGGCGGACGCGAACATGCGCTCTGCTGGAAGCTGAAGAACGATTCGAAAAAGCCGGAGATTTTCTGCGCGCCCGGTAACGCCGGGACTGCCGCGCTCGGCACCAACCTCTCCCTGTCCGCCACCG
>DINM01000128.1:14592-30256 GCA_002423675.1 Verrucomicrobia bacterium UBA5540 | reverse complement strand
TTCGCACTACCCCGCCGCGCGCCGAAAACGCAAAGAAGATGCCTACACGCCGGGCGGCGAGGTCGGCAGGCGCCCCAATCTGGCGACGATGGTTTACGCTCAGTTAGCGAAGAAGGTTTTTCCCGGCATTCCGACGGTTCTCGGCGGACTGGAAGCGAGTCTGCGGCGCACCGCGCATTATGATTACTGGCAGGATAAGTTGCGTCCCTCCATCTTGCAGGATTCGAAGGCGGATATTCTGGTTTATGGAATGGGCGAGCGGGCGATTCGTGAGATCGCCCGGCGGATTGACGCCCAAAAATTGCTGGATGCGATTCCGGGAACCGCACGCCTGCTCGGCGGCAAGGAGTCGGCCGCGTTTGATTTTTCCAATGGCGCATCCTGCGCCACAGGCATTTGGAAACTTCCTTCGTATGAGAAATGTCTGGCGGACAAAAAGGCAGTGCTGGAGCTGACGAGGCAGACCGAACGCGAACAGAATCCGTTTTCCGGCAAGGTATTAGTGCAGTTTCACGGCGCGCGCGCGGTTTTGATTGAGCGTCCGGCGAAGCCGCTGACGACGGCGGAAATGGATCGCGTGTATGAGTTGCCGTATACGCGGCTTCCGCATCCTTTTTACAAGGAAGCCGTTCCGGCGTTTACAATGATCAAAGAATCGGTGACGGTGGTGCGCGGCTGCGGCGGCGGATGCGCCTTCTGCGGGCTCGGTCTGCATCAGGGTCGGTTTCTAACGAGGCGTTCCGAAGATTCGGTGGTGCGCGAAGTGAAAACGATGACGGCTATGCCGTCGTTTTCCGGAACGATTACCGATCTTGGCGGGCCGACGGCCAATCTCTACGGGTGCGCCAACGGCGTCTGCGAGGCGTGCAAAACCTGTCGTCGCGCAAGTTGTCTTTATCCAAAGGTCTGCCCGAATCTCGAGCTGGACGCGGAGTCGGCGATTCATCTGATGAAGAGGGTGCGCGAGATGGAGAAGGTGAAGCATGTCTTTATTCAGTCGGGTATCCGCATGGATGTGGCGCTGCGCAACCCGAAATATATCCGCGAGCTGGCGAAGCATCATGTCTCGGGCCATTTGAAGGTGGCGCCGGAGCATATGCACCCGAATGTGCTCAAAAAAATGCGTAAACCGGGGCCGGAAACGTTTTGCGAATTTCAGAAGGAGTTTGAAAAAGAAAATCGTGCGGCGGGCAAAAAGCAGTATCTTGTGCCGTATTTTATCTCCAACTTTCCCGGGTCGACGGAGGGTGAGATGAAAGCCGTCGAAAAGTTTGTGCGCAAAGAGGACTGGAAACTTCAGCAGGTGCAGGATTTTATTCCACTGCCGATGACGCCTGCTGCGGCAGTTTATTACACGGGCCTAGACTACGAAACCGGTGAGCCGGTTCCCGTGATTCGCGGGCTGGCCGAGCGCCGCACGCAGATGAAACAATTGCGCCCTCATAGCCACCAAAAAAGAATCCGTGGGAAAGAGGCCGGAGAATATTAACCGCGAAAGACCGCAAAGATCGCAAAAATGTATGAACATTACGGGGTATATACGTTAACGCCTGAGAGGAGCGTCGGGCGCAGCCCGTAAGCTCACTTGATTGGTTGGAATTTTATCGGTTTAAAAGGTATGCACGCAGTAGTTTCTCTGAGCGCATCACATGCAAAATCAACACCTGGTCTTTTTCTGTTCGATAGAATATTCGGCACGGCGGAACAACCACTTCGCGATAGGGCGTGCGCGGGAGTTCGGCAGGACGTTTTCCTGAGTTTGGGTAGAGCTCCAACCGCTCGATCCGGTTGAAAACTTCTTGTACGTAGTTTGAGGCAGCAGCCGGGTCATCCAGCGCAATGTAGTCAGCAATTTCACCCAAATCCAGCAAGGCTGGTTCTGTCCAGATCAGCTGAGCCATTTCTCCATCTTTTCTTTGGCTTCGCTTTGTGTATAGGTTCGTTTTTCCAGAGCGGCTCGTTCACCCCGTGCAATGCCTTCGAGAATTTGCATCCTGTTTTGCGTGAATTCATATGAATCCACATCAATTAGGTAAGCTGATGGTTTTCCGTGTTCCGTAATCAAAACCGGCTCTCCCGAACTGTGGAGATCCGAGAGGATTTTAGTTGCCTGTCTTTTTAGCGTGGTTACAAGTTCAGTTTTCATGATCAGAATGATACTTTAGTGACACTCTGTCGGCAATTATTTTATTTCTGTTTCCAACGTCCGAAAGGATCCTCGTGCCTTGTGTTTTGATCGAATCAACCGGCGGTTTCACGATAGGATCCAAGCTCTGGTTAGCTACAATTTTATTTTTTTATATTCAGTGAATATAGAATTTCGCATGTCTCTAGTTTTTTCCTCAATAGAATCAAGTCGCTTTTGATAGTCTGTATTATTACCCACATCACGCAGGATAAATAACGAATGATGCATCTCTCTCCCAAGGTCGGTTAAGAATACATAATCAATATCGTCAATATGTTGAAGGATCCATCTTAATGATCTTATCCTCTCCATGTTTAATACCATTCTTCTCTTGGACATTTTGGTATCAAGTTCATCGATCAAATAGGTTATTTTTCCGTAGATAAAAGGACGATAGATCTCGGAAATTATCGAATCAACTTCTCTGGATGACTCCCATGTATATTTTTTCAGTTTTCTTGATTTATGAACCCAGTCAAAAATATTCTCTGAAGCTTTGGTGATGCTGTCACACATCATTTCGAGTTCAAATCGAATAGTGTAGCGCTCGTCAGATTGAAATCTCGAAGGTTCTGTGATTAGGCTAGTAAAGTCCCTAATTAATTGAGGGATATCGGATATAAATTTGAAGTTGTCCATAGGTGCCTTTGTCTAGCTAACGTTAAAAGTGAGCCGCCCCGCCTTGTGCGATAGGCATGTTCAAGCGGCGACCAACGGGGTAGGCTCAACCCGCTGGTTCGAGGAGTGTTTGAATGATTTCAGTTTGCCTTTATTTAGGCGCATAAAAGTTGGGTTAAGATGATCTGCATCAAGGAGAACTATGTGATAATCCTTGATCTGGGTACTTGGTAAATCAGGGGAGATATAAGTTCCATTAGCCCTGCTAATTCGTACAGGTAAGCTTAAACTCAATCTTTCAATTTTGCTCTTTGCAGTGGGTAATGACAAATCACGTATGGAGATGGCCAAATCTACATCACCTGCATCTCCATATTCCTTCCACAGTAATGATCCAAAAAGTGCCACATCGACAACACAATGTCCCAAGAGATTTTTGATAGTCTGTACATCTTCATATATAAATTTTGGAATACCATTGCTCATCTCAACCTCCTGTTGTTTTTGCTATTTGAAACGCGAGCTTAATAATACCTCTTAATAGTTTACCTGCTAGTTTCTTTGTCAATCCCGCCTGCGCCATAACAATGGTTACAGAATATGTTTCGTCAGGTTGCAGGTCTCTTTCTGCAAACACCGTTGCTCCCGGCGGTTCGTTGCGTTTGTTTGGAAGGTGGGCGATAACTTCCAATTCTGAATGATCAACTACTTTGTAGCGGAGTATTTTGCATGGATTAAAAACTCTGAACGGATCAAAACGAAAAAGGTGGAGATCCATGTGGGGAAGTGTTTTGATGACTGTGTAGTTTCCCCCTTGTACAATTGGTTTTTTGTATGAAATCTTTAATTCAATATCCTTAGTTCCAACAGCAAGTTTTTCACCATTAGGGGCAGTCAAGCAGACGTAATGTTCGAATCTTTTACCAGATATCCTACGTTTCTGGGGATTGCTACATTTGACATGAGCACATGCTGAATCATCCACTTTGAAATCATCAATAGGGATATCTTGATCCCATTGATTGACAGACCACTCATCTTCCTCTGCACCATCGCCTATTTTTTCTAAAATAAGATCACACTCAAAATCGAGGGTCGTCATGTCGGAGGAGACGGTGATACTGTTTTCACAGTATTCTACTGTAAAATTCACAGCTCGATTCATTCGATTTCCTCTCTCATTATTTTATCTCGAACGTCTGCGATGAGGGGCGGGAAACACCGCCTTGTTCATCGCCTACTCAGTTAAATTTCCCGTTGGGGTTTCCCGTACCTCTCGATTGCCTGGTTCGATGTGTTTTATGGTCTGGTTTTCTTTCTGATGTACATCGCCACTGAAATAATCGCTATTGCCAGAATAAACACTGAAATCTCAAGTTTTTCGTCCCATGGCATGTCGGTGATGAGGGTTATCCCGATAAGTAACAAAGATAAAATTGCTGTTACTATCGTTCCTGCCTTGCTCCGGCGGAGATACCACAGTCGTTCTTCTGATGGGTTATAATCGCTAATGATTTTCATTTTTATGTCATCGAACGTCCGAAAGGACCCTCGTGCCTTGTGGTTCAATTTTGACCGTGCAGGTCATCACGTAGGGTCACTTGAGTGGTTAGGATTTCTTGTTTAATTTCACGAAATCAAAATATTTATCTTTTTCTTTAGCCATCATGACGACAGCAAAAACCAAGATTGAAAATGTAATGATGTTGGTCGTGTCAAAAACGCTAACCTCTGGTTGAGACCAAGTTCTGACGAACAGGTAAATTGGGATTATAGGTACTGCCAGAAAAAGGGAGTGCCATGCATATTTTGATTTCTTCAGATAGAAATAAACGAATGTTAGAGAAATCGCCAAGTTGTAGGCTTGCTGCACAATTACCCACCACTCAATTTCGCTTGCTTTTAACAGACTTGATATAGCGGTCACGATACAAGCGATGATGCCGTAGAAAAGTGGTGCGAGTGGGTTTTTCATAATTTTTAATTCCTAACGTCTCGAAGCAGCGTTTGGGAGCGGAGCGACCAATAAGCTGACTTCGCTGGTTAGACCTATTTTTTAGAAATACAGGTTCACTTTATCAATAACTCTTTCTTCAAGAGGTTCTCCATCTTCCCACGGAAGTTTATCCAGAACGCTCTTTACGGTTTCTGATTTTTTCGACCTAAAAATATGCGTCATTATCCACGATGGCTTTTCGTTGGGACTCTTTACACGCCGAACTTCCACCAGATGATATTGGAATGGAACAAAGATTTTTTTCTCAGGGTGGAAAATCTCGCCGTAGGCATAGTACCCATCAGAATCAATTGCGTTATGGTAAATGATATCTTCAATTTTCAGGCGTGTTCTGGGTTTTAATTTGATAATCGAACCGTCGATCACCCCGTATTTCTGCATAAAATCAACCCAACTTTCTTTAAACAGAATGTGTAAATCGTGTTTTTTCTGAATCAGGTGCAAAGTCCCGGAGGGAACATCTTTATTCAGTTTTCCCAAGCACATGGGTTCGGTTAACTCCAGATTGTTTCCAATAGAATTCTTAAAGTATGGCTTGTCGGACACACTGGAAGCACATCCGATCAGGGTGGCCAAAAGAAAAATAGCTAATGTTGTTTTAAATATTTTCATGGGTCTAACGTTTTGGTGTGAGCTTCGCGGGAAAGACGTCAGGCACGATAGAAAGTGCGTTTTACCGCGTAAGCTCCATGCCCTGGTTCGGATTTATTCCTGTCGAATGGCTCTGTTTCTTCGTGATCGTGTTTCAGTCGTTAGGGTTGTTTCTCCGTGATGAGATATTTAAATCAGTCTGTTTCTCCGTGATCCCCGAACGTCGCGCGTCACTCTGAGCGGGCGGAGCCTGCGATAGAGTGAAAGTTGTTGTTCGGTTATTTCTGCGTCATGAATTCTTCCAAAATTTCATCTGCTTGCTTCTGTGATCTAACAGCTATTCGTTCTGGTTTTTTGTGTATTCCTCAAGTTTTAGCAGGTCTAGATTCAGCTCGAGGCATTTACCTTTTCTGGAAAGCTTTGTTTCATATTTCCTATTGTCGGGCAGGTAGACATACAGGTTAGTTCCAACGCATCCAGAATGTGGCTTGTTGTCAAATTTATGCTTAGCATTCAACTCGCCATATTTTGAGTAATCCATTCTGAAATTTTTATAAGCTAAATAGATTTTCCCCTTATATGAGACGGTGAACTCCTGCCAGATAGTAGGCGTGTGAAGTAACATGACATAGTTTTGTTTCGTGATCCCTGGAAACCCGTAAAATCCATCATAATTTGATGTGGATGTCTCAACAGGAAATTCTCCATACCAACCGCTTGAGCACTTCCGGGTAACAATAGCACCTTCGATGGGTATTCCATTTTTCGTGATGCATCCTTTTATTGGAGATGCAATGTCTACATGCAAGGTCGGGTTAGGCAATGCACAACCGGAAATCATCAAGAGAATAAGCAGAGAGATTGTTTTCATATATTTTTCAATACCGAATGCCTCGCGTCACTCTGAGCGGTGGTTCGATTCTCTTATAATTAATTAGTAAACGATCGGTATAAATATAGGTGCGGCTGATGCTGCTTTTTTAATTTTCTTTGTCTGACTGCTTCCGGCAATTACTCCTGACCCACCTTCTTCTACATAAAGCGTTACATCCATGCCTGATTCCTTTCGGCACGCTTGATAATCTACTCCCGGTTTAGCATAAAAATTCACCTCTGATATCGCGGTGAGAGGCCCATCTAGATGAGCTCCAAGAATTACGGATGTTTTTCCCGCCGGAATCTTACGTTTGGCTCCATAGCTTTTCCACATGTTGCTAACTGGCTTACCATTGATCTCGTATATATACGCCTCTTTGAAGTTTGCTATTGTTGCGCCGACACCCTCGATTGGTTTCCCGCGCAATGTTGCATGCGGAGAACTTACGGATGGCTCATTGTACATAGTTGTACATCCGGTCATGAGTAAGGCAGCGATAAATAATGTTATGATTTTCTTCATATCCTTCTTTCTACCGAACGTCAAAAGTGAGCTTCGGAAAAGGCCGTGCCGACTTCAACTCTGCGCGAACTTTTGATTTTAAAAATCACCACCGGGGTTTTCCGTAAGTTCAACTTTCTGGTTCGAAAATTGTCTGATTATTATTTCTCGTAATTCACAACCTTCATGAGGACATCATTCCTGTCAAATACCAGGAGGGAGATGTTTCTTTTCGATGTAAAGTACAGATAAACACTCCGTCCATCGGGATTAAGGTCGGTGTCATTTGGTTTTCCCAAAGCTTGTTCAACTTCGCTTTTCGATGTCGTGTTAGGAGTAAAATTATCAATTACCGATCTGCTTACATAAACAGGCGTTTCAGATGTGGTGACACAGCCGGACAAACAAAAAGTCAGGCTGATGATTAACAGTGAAATTAGTTTTTTCATAATTCCCTTTTTGGTTTCGAACGACCAGCATCACTCTGAGCCGCCGGAGGCGGTGATAGAGTGTGTGCTCTGGTTGGTGTTATTTTTAAGCTCTGAGAAATCAAAAATTCTCACATCAAGTGATTCATCTGCGTACTTCGTAATCTCTTCAATTTGTTTCTTTATGGCCTTCTTATGATTCTCTTTAGCCTCGTCACCAATGACTACAGCGAGGATCAGTCTGGATGTGTAACCGTGTTCTGAGGCTGATTTGCGCAATGCTTCACTTTGATGGATCAGTTTATGAATAACTTTGGCATCAAAATAGCCGGACTTAAGATATTTGACCTCGACTGCAATGATTTCTTTCCTTTTGGTGTCAGGAGCCATTGCATCAAAATATCCAACATCTTCGAAGCTAACTTCCCGCGTGAAAGGGAGAGGGAATTCTTTTTGAATATCCTGTATGACAAGAGCTTCAGCCTCTCTTGCTTTAGCTTGAAATGAGTAAGTTACTTTGGGGTCAGCTGTGGTTTTGATAATAGGTATTTCACTAGCGGTTGTGACGTGTTCATCTAGCTCTTTTTCCGATGACATCTCGGTCAATTTTTGAATTCGTTCTGCTTCATTCATAGGACGAATCAAATCTAAAAAACTTTTGTCATCTCGGAAATCTGTAGGAGCGTAGAGGACTTTATGGTTCCAGTTTAGAGTTGCGAAAAAGAGAATGACGATAAGTACAGGGAACAGCATAACAAACCACAAGAAAATTTCTTGTACGCCACCGGTTAAAGTTGGAAGTACTGCGCTTCCGCTGACTTCAGCTAAAGATACGAACACCGCCATTACCGTTAGTGGATTTGAAATGCGGTTTGTTTTCATATTTTTTACACCAACGTTGAGTTGGGCCGCCTGACGCTTGTGGTTTGAACAGACCTTGTGGAATTGAGGAAGGTCGGCTCAAACGACTGGTTTGCTTCGGCCGCTCCCTATAGTTTTAAATCAACCTTATTTTGCATCCCGCCGTTTCTTTTCCTCTTATCCATGTCCAGTCAGTCGACACCTTGTGCATAATTGCGGACTGGTTTCGCATAAACGTAATGTTATGCGGAGCAGTTCCAATTTGCCAATCGCGCCGCGTCTGTGTTGACGGCCTCAGCTGTCCGAATCTTTCAGATTCGCTCGCCCTTCAGCTTACACAGACGGGTCGATTGTACCTTTTTATGTCGACTAAAAAATATCTTTCTTTTTGAAGCAAACGACCAGCATCACTCTGAACCGGCGGAGCCGGTGATAGAGTGCGTGCTCTGGTTGGGATTTTTATTTTATTGGAGACCCCGATGCTGTCTCCATGTCTTGCCCACTTTTTTCTTCTAAACGCTTGAGAGACTCTCGAATTGTTTCCGAATCAGGGTTGAGTTCTGCAGCCCGATTGAAGAGGACTTTTGCTTCATCATACCGACCCTGAGATGCCCGAATAAACCCTTTTCGCTCATATGCCCACCAGTCATCTGGCATTAACTCGGAGAGTTTGTTTAGAAATATAACCGCCTTCTCATACTCCTTTTCCCAAATATAGATGTTGGCAATACGCCAATAAACATGACGCAGATACGGACTCTCCGTTGGTGCAGTTTCAACGACGTGTAAGAAGTCGAGAAGAGCCCTGTCATATTCTTCATCTTCAAAAAACATGACTCCACGTTCATAGCAAGAACGGACAGCTTCATTTATAATTTTTATTTTATTCGCCGTATTAGTGGATTGGCCCAACTCTTCTTGAATATCAGCGTATGTTTCGGCTATCCATTTTTTCTGCGCCTCGTTTATTTGAATAGCTAACGACTCCCCTTTCAGCGCAAGGCGTTTAATTTCCGGATATTCATACATTTTTATTAATTCAACGATTTCATCTCTAGAATAATGCTCCCGGAGAAAAGACATGCGAAATTCTAAACCGGCCTCCCATGTTAAATGCCTTTTAGCTGCGTCTAGGAATTCTGGGCTAACCGAGTCGGATACTGATTCCAGATAGTCATTCACAGTTTTCATGCGAATGTCTTTCACGTCATAAACATCTAGAAACTTGAGTATTAACTCATCTTTCGTTAGGGATGCATATGGGTCGGTATGTGTACAGGATACTCCGCTGATCACGACACAGATGAGTAAGACTATTTTTTTCATATTATTTATTCCCAACAGTTGATTAGGTCGCATCGGATTCAACCTATTTCTTTCTTTAAAGAGCTCTCTCCAATGTGATAGGTAAATTATATGCCTGAAGAGTACGTTAAAAGAAAAATGTCTGATAAAGAACAGGATTTTTGGGCCCGTTATGCCGAAAAAGTCAGTAACCATGGACTTGTCGGGTATTCAGGGGAGTGGACGATGCGCCGTGCCCGGCAGTTTGTTTATGGATTACAGGGGCGCAAATTACGGGATGTTGATGTGACCTATCTCGATCGTTATCTGGATGTATTAGGTCGCAACGCATCTTTACAGGACTGGCAGGTTGCGCAGGCGATTACCGCTTTGAGGATTCTGCTGGTTGAGATGGTGAGTCCGGAGTGGGCCGTTGCCTATGACTGGGAAGGACGGTTGGCTGCCTGCGGTGATCTGGAGCCGGGTCATCCTACGCTGGCCAGAGAAGCCCCGCTGACTTCTGATGTGAAGAAACAGGAGGCGTGTACATTAACTTTAGAGGCAGAGGCGCAGCTTGAGCGAATAAAAGAAGTGATTCGGACTCGTGCAATGTCCATTCGGACAGAGCAGACGTATGTGGAGTGGGCGCGACGATTTGCAGCCTACTGCGGGGGCTCTTTCCCCGAAGGTCCGACAAAAGTGCGTGATTTTCTGGAGTATCTGGCGTTGGTACGCAGGGTCGCGCCATCCACGCAATCTCAGGCTCTCAATGCGCTGGTTTTTTTGTACGGTCAGGTGTTGCAGGTGGAGCTTGGCGATTTGGGAGACTACCGGCGTCCGGCTCGCAGGCGGCGGCTGCCGGTGGTGCTGTCGCCCGGTGAGGTGCAGTCTTTGCTGGCATCGATGAGCGGGCGTAATCAGTTAATGGCTTCGCTTCTTTACGGAGCCGGAATGCGTCTGATGGAGTGTGTCCGGCTGCGCATACAGAACATTGATTTTGATAACGGCTATATTCTTGTGGTTGACGGGAAAGGGGGGAAAGACCGGCGGGTCCCATTGCCGACAAAGCTGATTCCTGATTTAAAGGAACATTTAGCCAAGGTGAAGGCGCAGCATGATGCAGATTTGGAGGCTGGTTTTGGAGCGGTGTTTCTTCCGGGCGGTTTGGCACGGAAGTATCCGAGTGCTCCGAAGGAGTGGATCTGGCAGTATGTTTTTCCGGCAGCCCGTCTCAGTACGGATCCGCGGAGCGGTCAGCGCAGGCGGCATCATATCAGCGAGAAGAACCTGCAGAGGGTGGTAAAATCCAGTGCGATCAAGGCGGGGATTTCCAAACGGGTAACGTGTCATACGCTGCGCCACTCTTTTGCTACCCACTTGCTGGCGGGCGGGGCTGATATTCGTACGGTGCAGGAGCTGCTCGGTCATGCGGATGTGTCCACAACGATGATTTATACGCATGTTCTCAACCGCCCCGGCCTCGCCGGACGCAGTCCGCTCGACATGCTGGCAGGTTGAGCCTGCACCCATTCATTTTCCAATGTCTGGAAAAATCGCTGTCGTCCTGCTGAGGTCTTTCACTCGACCTTTTGGGAGAGGCCGCATAAGAATGTGCGGCGGAGAAAGAAGCGTCTGGCAAACCTTGGAAAAATGAGTTAGAACCGGCGAGATCTTTATGGGTAAAGCAAACGTCAATATGATCTGCGATATTGCGGAGCTGTCGTCTCTTTTTGAAAAGAGCAGCAGTCTCGATGATTTTTTGCAGGCGGCGGTGAGCGTGGTGGCCTATCACATGCAGGCGGCGGTCTGTTCAATTTACACCTATGACGATAAAACCCGTGAATTAACTCTGTGCGCGACGCAGGGGCTGAGTCCAGAGGCGGTAGGTAAGGTGACTTTGCGCCTCGGTCAGGGTCTGGCAGGGTTGGCGCTTAAAGAGTTGCGTGCGATTCGCGAAGCCCGCGGGTTTCTCAGTCCGAAATATCAGCCGGTCTCGGGAATCGACGAGGAAAAGTTTCAGGCGTTTCTCGCCGTGCCGATCCGGCGCGGCCTGACCCGCGTCGGCGTGCTGGTTGTGCAGGATCCGGAGCCGGATTATTTCGATAAGAAAGACGAACAGGCGCTGGGCGCGATTGCGGCACAGCTCGCGGCCGTGATTGAAAATGCGACCTTGCTGCAGGAGCTGCATCGGCGGGATGATGTGAGGTCGTCGTCGGCGCAGACGTTCCCGAAGATGATTCGGGGCCGTCCGGCCAGTGCAGGGGTCGCGCAGGGTCGTGCCACGTTTATCATTTCAGGGCACGGCGGAGCTTTTCAGGTTCCGGAAGGTGTTCCGGAGGGACTGACGGCCGCTGATTTTAATGCGGCCCTGGAACGGACCGAGCAACAGCTTAAAGATTTGCAGCGTCAGGCGGATGAGGAGCTCTCTGACGTAGCGCAGCTGATTTTCAGCGCACACCTGCTGATTCTGGCGGACGATGAATTTTCCGGCGAGATCCGCCGCCGTATTGAGGCGGGCAGCCCGCCCGCCGCCGCGATCGTTGAGCTGGTAAACCGGTATATTCAGATTTTTTCGTCCAGCCCTAATCCGCGTTTACAGGAAAAGGTGCATGACCTCAAAGACCTGGGCCATCGCCTGCTCGAAAACCTGATCGGTGGCGACCGGGTTCAGGGGGACTACAGCGGACAGATTATTGTGGCCGACATGCTGCTGCCGTCGGATATTCTCAAGCTGGCGACGGAAAAGGCCGAAGGGTTTGTCGTGCAGGGCGGGATCACGTCGCATAATGCGATCATCTGCCGATCGTTGCAAAAACCGATGGTGATGATTGATCCGCAGCAGTTCGATCTGTTTTGCGAGTTGTGTGAAATGCTGGTGGACGGAAATCAGGGAACGATTTACATCAATCCGTCTAATGAGATATNNAAAGACACTTCAGGATCTGGAAGCCACCTCACAGGTTTGTGACATCACCAGCACGGCGGACGGCACGCGGGTCCATCTCTTCGCCAACATTAACTTGCTGAGCGACTTGAAGCCCGCCATTGCCTCGAACGTGGAGGGCATCGGGCTGTATCGCAGCGAGTTTCCCTTTATCATCCGCAACGCATTTCCGTCGGAAGAAGAGCAGTATCGCGTTTACAGCCGGATTGTAGAGTCGATGGACGGGCGGGAAGTGACCTTTCGCACGCTCGATATTGGCGGCGATAAGGTGCTTTCCTATCAGGGGGAAGCGGAGGAAGCCAATCCGTTTCTCGGTCTGCGTGCCATCCGCTTTTCGCTGCTGCACAAAGATATTTTTTCGGAACAGTTGCGCGCTTTTCTGCGCGCGGGTGCCGGCGGGAATACTCGAATCATGTTTCCGCTGATTGCCTCGCTGGACGATTTCCTGGAGGCGCGCGACGTGGTGTTCTCCTGCATGCGCGAACTGGATGAGCGCGGTGTGCCGTATAACCGCAAGACCAAAATCGGCATTATGGTGGAGCTGCCATCGGCGGTTGAATTGATTGAAGATTTGGCGCATGAGGTCGATTTCATGTCGATCGGTACCAACGATCTGATTCAGTACATGCTGGCCGTCGACCGGACGAATGATCAGGTGTCGAAACTTTACCTTTCGCACCATCCGGCCATTCTGCGCGCCATCGAACGGGTTGTTTCGGTTGCAAAAAAACATGGCCGGGATGTCTCCATCTGCGGGGATATTGCCATGGATCCGAAAATGATCCCGTTTCTGCTCGGTGCGGGCATTACCAAGCTGAGTATGCCGTCGCGCCGGGCCTATACAATTCAGCAGGCCATTCAGAAAGTCAGCATGGAAAAAGCCGTTTACATCGCCCGGAAAATGCTGGCTTGCAGTCGCATCATAGATGTAGAAGCTCTGCTAGAAATTCCGTCAAAATAATACACTTTTGTCTACCAAATCGGCCTAAAAACAATTTTGTAGATTATTGCTGCCAATCTCACCGTATTTTTAAGCATCTTATAATAAATGATTTAACTTCTAAAAAATCCTTTGGTTGAAATTCTGGCCCTGTTTTTGCTTATAACAGCCAGACTTGTCGCATGGGCGACGAATTTAACCGTTAACCCCTGAGAGGAAGAAGTTATGTGTAAATGGAAAAAAGGCCTACTGATGTTCGCCGGAGTTCTGGCGGTCGGTATGGCGGCTCATGCAGATGAAGCCGTCGCGCCGGCTGTCACAGCGGCCGATGCAATGTTTACCGCCAACAACATCTGGATGATGGTTTCCGTCTTTCTGGTATTCACCATGCATTTGGGATTCGCCACCGTTGAAACCGGGCTCACCCGCGCTAAAAACACCGTAAATATTCTGTTCAAAAACACCGTCATTGTGGCCATCGGATTGCTCACGTATGCGCTGATCGGCTTTAACCTGATGTATCCCGGTGATTTCACGATTGCAGGCTTCTTTGGTTTTGGCGGCTTTGGTCTTCATTCCCCTGCCGGCGCGGCCGGACTGATTGAATATGCTGATGGACATTACTCCTACTGGACCGACTTTATGTTTCAGGGCATGTTCGCTGCTACCGCCGCGACTATCGTTTCCGGTGCGGTTGCTGAGCGCATCAAGCTCAGTTCATTTCTCATCTTTTCCGCCATATACGTCGCGCTGGTTTACCCCTTCGTTGGCTCCTGGACCTGGGGCGGCGGCTGGCTGGCCGAAAAAGGCTTTCACGACTTCGCCGGATCCACGCTCGTTCACTCTGTCGGCGGATGGGGCGCGCTTGCAGGCATTCTGCTCCTCGGTCCGCGCATGGGCAAATATGTCAACGGGCAGGTTAAAGCCATTATGGGGCACAACATGCCGCTACTGACCATCGGTGTGTTCCTGCTCTGGCTCGGCTGGTTCGGATTTAACGGCGGTTCGGTTCTCTCCGGCGATCCCGGCATGGTTTCCTATGTATTGACCACCACTTCGCTCGCCGCCGCCGCGGGCATCATCGGCTCGATGCTCTCGTCTTGGACAATTCAGAAAAAACCGGATCTCACCATGGTCCTTAACGGCTGTCTGGCCGGACTCGTCGGCATCACCGCTGGCGCGGACGCAGTCTCCATCTCTGCGGCCATCCTCATTGGCTTCATCTGCGGTGCGGTCGCTGTACCGTCCGTCATGATGTTCGACAAGTTGAAAATCGACGACCCGGTTGGGGCGACCACCGTCCACCTTGTCTGCGGGATTCTCGGCACGCTCTTCGTCGGTGTATTCAGCCCCGACTACAGCTTCGGCGTGCAGCTTCTCGGCGTACTTTCCTATGGTGTCGCCTGCTTCCCGGCCGCATTCCTGATCTTCTTTGCACTCAAGAAAACGATCGGAATTCGTTTCAGCGAAGAAGAAGAGCTCAAGGGCCTCGACATCGGCGAACACGGCATGGAGGCTTATGCAGGCTTCCAGTTCTTCACCAACAGCTAATTAAAGTGTAAGGAGAAAAACTATGAAACTGATTATCGCGTACATCCAGCCCGATCGGCTCACCGCCGTAAAACAGGCTCTCTACGAAAAAGAGGTCTTCAAAATGTCCGTCACCAACGCGCTGGGCTGTGGCCAACAGAAAGGGTACCACGAAACCTACCGCGGTGCGGACGTGGAAGTGAATCTGCTCAAAAAAGTGCGTCTCGAAATCGCGGTCAACTCCGATTTTGTCGAGCCGACTATTGAGGCGATCATCAAAGGCGCCCGCACCGGCAAAATCGGTGACGGAAAAATTTTCATCCACAGCCTCGACGAATGCATCCGCATTCGCACCGGCGAAAAAGGTGAAGACGCCATCGGCTGAGAACTCTGCCGTAGGTTAACGAAAGGCGCTTCGGAGTTCCGGGGCGCCTTTTTCTTTTCTTAACCGGCGGGACCTTCAGCGGAAACCGGTTCCAGAGTTTGGAAAAAACTGCAGGCCTCAACGCAGTTGGTTCCAAGAGTTGGAAGCCTGCCTCGCTGAAGCTATGCAGGCCGCAGAAAATGCGTCCAAATATTGGAAGCGGCGTTGAGCGCGCGGGCGCGGTGGGAGATTTGGTTTTTTACCTCGGGGGGCAGCTCGGCGAACGTCTGGTTGTAGCCGTCAGGCATGAAGAGCGGGTCGTAGCCGAAGCCCTGATCGCCGCGCAGTTCCTCGATAATCCGACCCTGTACAGACCCCTCGACGGTTAGCGGGTCTTCGCCGGGCAGGGCGAGAGCGATGACGGTGCGGAATTGTGCCCGGCGGTTTTCTTTGTTGGCGAGTTCGTGGAGCAGCTTGGCGTTGTTGTCGGCATAGGTGCAGCCTTCGCCCGACCAGCGGGC
>DINM01000128.1:250-14487 GCA_002423675.1 Verrucomicrobia bacterium UBA5540 | reverse complement strand
TTGGTAGACACGCCAGCTTGAGGTGCTGGTGGCCGCAAGGCCTTCGGGGTTCGAGTCCCCGCTCGAGCACCAGTCTTCGCGGTAAGCGAAGCGATCTGCGAAGACTGGTGCGCCGTAGCTTTGGCAAAGGCGGGCTTGTATTACCAAATTCACCCTGAATTTTTGCTTACCGCTACGCCTCGGCACGCCACTCTGCTCAACCGAAGTATTCCGGCGCGTTGCCGGGCTTCCATTTAATGTTGCAGCCGGTGGCGGGGAGTTGAACAACGGGCATNNTTCAATCGCAATGCGCAAATTTTGTCCGGTGACAGGCTTGCCGTTGCCGGGTCGGGCATCGTCGAGCTGTCCGCGATAGACAAGCTCGCGCTGTGCGTTGAAAAGGAAAATATCCGGTGTGCAGGCCGCGCGGTAGGCTTTTGCGGTTTGTTGCGTTTCGTCGTACAGATAGGGGAAAACAAACCCGAGCCGTTCGGCCTGTTCCCGGAGTTTCGAAGGAGAGTCGTCGAAATAACTGCCCGCATCGTTGGCGCTGATGGCGACCATGCCGAAACTGCGGTTCTGATAGTCGCGGCCGATGGCGGCCAGTTCGGATTCGACCAGTTTGACGTATGGACAGTGCGCACACATGAAGACGATCAGCAGGATTTCTTTGTCGGAAAAATCGCTTAGTCTGACGGTGTCGCCGGTGCGGACTTCGGGCAGCGCGAAGTCCGGGGCTTTGGTGCCGAGTTCCATCATGGTTGAGGGGGTTAAGGACATGGATGCTCCTTTCTGTTTACTGCGGTATGAAAAGTTTCTGGCCGACGGACAGCCGGTCGGGATCCTGAATTTTATTAAGATCAATGATGGTTTTTGAGCTGACGCCGTAGGCTTTGGAAATGATATAGAGCGTTTCGCCCGGTTTAACAATATGTTCGATGCCGCGCCCGCCGGTTGCGGCGGCAGGGCGGGAGGCCGAGGCCTGTTTCATCAGCTTGTTAAGCTCGTCGCTCAGCCGATCCGCCAGTTCCCGTTTGTCGTTTTCACTTTTTCGTTCAATCGCATCGCAACGGGCGTCGAGCTGACTGCGCAGGGCGTCCAGGTCGCGGTTGACTTGCCCCATTTGCATTTCGAGGGTTTCAATCCGCCCGTTCAGTCGCCGCTGGTTTTCCTGAGCGATGAGTCGATCCTGAGTCATCGAGGCCTGGGTGGCGCGGGTTTGCACCTGAAATGTTTCACAGCCGTTCAACAGGCTGGCGGTCATTAGTATAAAAACCGTTTTTTTCATGATTACTTTTCCAGTTTACAGTTTCCAAAGGTAGAGAAACTGCGGTGAATGCAGTTTCAGGTTCGGCAGGGTGATTGGATTTTTTCCGTCGATGATCTGCTCGAAAAAGGTTCGCTGCGGTTTGTAGCGCACGACGCGCAGATCGCCGGTATCGAGTAGCTGGGCGGTGCGGGCGAGCACGTCGTCCCAGTAGCCGATTTCATCAATCAATCCTTTATCCAGTGCATCGGAAGCAGAAAAAATGCGACCGTCGAACAGATCCGGCGTGGCGGGGTCGAGATTGCGCGCGTTGGCGACAATCCCGCGGAAGCGGCTTTGCATCGTGTCGATCAGGGTCTGCAGGAGCGCCACCTGATTGGTGTTTATGGGTTCGAACGGGTTCAGCATGTCTTTGTTTGCGCCGGACTTGATGGTGACGTCTTTGATGCCGATTTTTTCGGAGAGTCCCTGCAGGTTTATCGACTGCATGATGACACCGATGGAGCCGACGACGGCGGTTGGTTCGGCAATGATGCAGTCGCCGGCCATCGAGGCGTAATAGGCACCGGAAGCGCCGAGGTCGCGGATGAAGATGACGATGCGGCGATCGGGACGGCTTTCGCGAAATTCGCGGAGCGCATTATAAATTTCATCGCTGGGAGTGACACCGCCGCCGGGCGAGTTGACTTCCAGTATGATCGCACGCATGTCCGGATCGTGTTCAGCGACGCGCACCTGTGTAAGGATGCTTTCGACCATATCCGAGCGGGCATTGAAAAGGCCTCTTTCGTCAGATCGCATAATCACGCCGTCAAGCGGAATGCGCACCACTTTTACCTCGCCGCTACCGAACGACCAGGTTTCATCCAGCTTTGGCGCCTCGTCGCGTGGATAGTCCGGTTCAATCGGTTTGCACCGCGAAAACAGCATACCCAGCAGGGTTAGTGAGAGAAGGATGATAGCGATCCAGAGTTTCCGGTTTTTTCGGCGATGTTTCATGAGGAGCATTCTAAGAGGCGATGCGGCGAAATCCAGTTTTTAGCAAAAGCAATTGACGACACCGGCTCCTTGGGCTACAAGCTCTCCGCACTATGGGACAACAACTTAAAGAACGCGCCAAACAGCGCCGCCGTGTACTTCGCAAAAAGCGCCTCAAACTGCGCGTCCGCGAAGCTACTGCCAAAAAGTAATCACTTTTTGGGATCCGAATCCAAAGAACCTCGCCCCGAAGCTTCGGGGCGGGGCTTTTCTGTTTCCGGCGTTTGCCGGGATTCTCCGTTTATCGTTCATATTTCATAGTTCATAGTTTCTCAGCTCTCTGGTAGTCTTTCGCCCATGATTACGTTTCTCGAAGGCATTCTCGAAGAAAAACAACCCGGACGTGCGGTCATCAATGTCGGCGGCGTTGGCTATGGAGTGCATGTCCCGCTCAGCAGCTTCGACCGCCTGCCGCCCGAAGGGGCGAAAACTCGCATCCTGATCTATCACCACATCACCGACGTTTCGCAGGCGCTGTTTGGTTTCGCCACCGAGGATGAGCGCCGTATGTTCATGCTGCTGATCGGCGTCAGCGGTGTCGGTCCGAAAATCGCGGTTGCCGCGCTTTCCGGCCTTTCCTCGCGAGAACTCAAAGCCGCACTGATCGAAAGCAACGTCAAACGGCTTTCCTCCATTTCCGGTATCGGTAAAAAAACCGCTGAGCGCATCATCGTTGAACTGCGCGACAAATTTTCTGCCGGCGAAGCACTCGAAACGCTGGCAGGTTCGGACGATCAACCGGTCGGGGATGTCCGCCTGCGCGACGCCGCCATGGCGCTCATTTCACTCGGCTATAAACAGGACGATGCCCGCAAAATGGTCAAAGCCCTCAAAATCGAACCTTCGACCTCCGTCGAAGAGCTAATCCGCATGGCTCTTACAGGGAACTAAATGGAACATACTGTTACAACGCTCAATCGTCCGGATCAGGACTTCGACATCAAGCTGCGGCCGTCGCGCTTTGCCGATTTTACCGGACAGGAAAAAATCAAGGAGCGGCTTGAGCTGTTCGTGCAAGCCGCCAAGGCGCGCAGTGATGTGCTCGACCATGCGCTGCTCTCCGGTCCGCCCGGTCTCGGTAAAACCACGCTGGCCTACATCATTGCCGAGTCGATGGGCGCGAACATCAAATGCACCTCCGGCCCCGTCATCGACAAACCCGGCGATCTGGCCGGACTGCTGACCGGTCTGGAGCGCGGCGACGTTCTCTTTATCGATGAAATCCACCGCATGCAGAAGAGCGTTGAAGAATATCTCTATTCTGCGATGGAAGATTTCGTCATCGATATTGTCATCGATCAGGGTCCGAACGCCCGCTCGGTGCGCCTCAACATTCAGCCTTTCACCCTCATCGGTGCGACGACGCGAAGCGGACTGCTTTCCGCGCCGATGCGCTCGCGCTTTGGCCTCGTCAACCGGCTCGACTATTACGATGCCGCGACGCTAAAAACCATCATCGAGCGCTCCGCGCGCATTCTAAACGTTGATATTGAACCGGGCGGCGCGCTCGAAATCGCCCGCCGCTCGCGCGGCACACCGCGTATCGCCAACAACCTTCTGCGCCGCGCCCGTGACTATGCGCAGATCAAAGCGGACAACATCATCACTGCCGATGTCGCGGCTAAAGCGCTCGCTCTGCTTGAAATTGACGAAAGCGGGCTCGACGAAATGGATAAGCGGATTTTGCAGACGATGATCGAAAAATTCGCCGGCGGCCCGGTCGGACTCAGCTCGCTGTCGGTTTCGGTCGGCGAAGAAGCGGACACCATCGAAGAGGTTTACGAACCGTATCTCATTCAGGAAGGTTTTATTAAACGCACACCGCAGGGCCGCGTTGTTCTCCCGCGCGGGTTCGATCTCTTCGGCCTCAAACCCGGCGACGCGCAACAGAATCTTCTTTAATGGCCACAAAAACGTAACACGGCAAAGCCGCAACCAAAGATTTCAACCGCGAATGAACGCCAATGGCCGCGAATAGTTTTGCCACAAGAGAGAGCAAGGGACACAAAAGAACCCCATGAGTTCTCTGCGATCTTTTGTGGCAAATACTGCTCCTGTCTGGCTGTTGTCGAGTAGGGGGTTGAGAAATAAAACCTGATAAAAAAACAAAAAAATGACGGACAGCAGAATAAAACGGAGAAGCTGATAAAATGAAGGTTATTGTTCGTCATTCGATATCCGTGATTTTTCTTCTGGCGTTTCCAATGTGTGGAAATGCGGTGACCGGGCCGAAGCTGGTGTGCGATACTCCTGTGTACAATTTTGGACAGGTGGATCAATCCGCCGTCGTGACCAACGTCTTTATGGTTCGGAACGATGGAAACGTTACGTTTGTTGCCGGAATGCCGCGCACGACGTGCAGCTGCACAAAGGCCTCTATTAGCAAACGAATGATCGGGCCGGGCGAAACGGCCGAAGTCACCGCCGTTTTCACGGCGGTCCGCCGGGCCGGCGAGCAGCACAAAACAATTGCTGTGCCTTCATCGGTTGATCCAAGCAGTCCCGTGTTGATTTTGCGCATGGAAGGGTTTGTCGAGCCGTCTGCGCCTTGATCNNTCCAAACCTTGGAAAACGATCCACATCGGGCTCGCGGGCGAGGTCGCTTTTTTAGTGCCTCTTCGCGGTTTTCATGATTAATTCTCCGGCTCTATGAATTTAAAACCTCTTAAATTTGGAACGGTGACGATCGACTTTCCGGTTGTACTGGCACCGATGGCGGGCTACACCGACGCCGCGTTCCGTTCCATCTGCAAGGAGAACGGCGCGGGCGCCTGTTACACGGAAGTGACCAGCGCCGAAGGCATTCGCCGCGACTCGCAGAAAACTTTCCAATTCCTGGAAGTTTCAAAGCTCGACCATCCGATTGCGGGCCATATTTTCGGGAAATCTGTCGGAGCGATGGTCGAAGCGTCGCAGTACATCGAACAGCTTGGCACCTTCGACTGGATTGATCTGAACTGTGGCTGCCCGGTCAAAAAAGTGGTGCGGCGCGGCGCGGGCGCTGCGCTGATGAAAGAGCCGGAGCAGATCGGTGAAATCGTTCGTGCGGTTAAAAAAGCAGTTTCACTGCCGGTCTCCGTCAAGACCCGCATCGGCTTCAGTCCGTCGTTTCCGGATCACCTGACGATTGCCAAAATCGTCGAAGATGCCGGCGCGGACATGATTGCTGTGCACGGGCGCTACGCCAGCAATTTTCACGGCGGTCCGGCGGACTGGGAAAAGCTGGGAGAAATCAAACAGGCGCTGAAAATTCCAGTGATTGGAAACGGAGGCGTCGTGACGCCGGAGGATGCGGCCGAAATGGTGCGCGTATCGGGCGTCGATGGCGTGATGATCGGCCGCGGCGCGGTCGGCAACCCGTGGTTATTTGAGCAAATAAAAAATCCGGCCACGCCGGTTCCGACCCTTGGAAAACGTCGCGAGGTCATTGAAACTCATTTGCTTCGGCTGGTTGAAATGACCGGCAACACCGCGCAGGGGCGACGCTGCAAATCGAAATACAATCCGGAGCAGGGCGCCTGTCTGCATTTTCGCCCCCATCTGGCGCAATACATCAAAGGATTGCGTGGCCGCCGCGTACTCTTGCAGCATCTCAATGAAATGCACGATGTCGAAACTGTCATGGGTGCCGTGGACAAAGTACTGGAGCAAAACCAATGAGCGACAAAGAGATGGAATTGGGGATTCAACCGTTGGACGCCATCATGGAAGAGCGCGGATTGAAGAATCACGATCTCGTAGCGGCATCGAAAGACAGGCTGACGCACAAGCAGGGACAGAAGGGGCGCAAAGGTCGCCGCTTGACGCGAAATATTCAGGATAAAATTGTCGCATCTGTTTCTTCCTGCACAGGAGAGTCTTACGCAGTCAGTCAGCTGTTTACGTATCGGTAAAGAAGCCCTTGTGTAAGCATCTCCCCTACAAAAATCTGGAGCTTTCCTCCTAAACCAGTACAATCAGTCAGGTTTTTCAGGGAGGAGAGTATTTATGCGCCTGAAAGTACAGTCAGAAGATCGTTGTCCTCGGTGCGGGCGAATCGAGGCGTCCCAGCGTGTTAGTCGTGGTCGACTATTGCGCTGGCTTCATCCGAACAGTGCATTGATGAAATGCCGTCTCTGCCTCACCTATTATCTGGTGCGCAACTCGCCGAAAGGGTGAACCCGGCTTTTTCAATGCGCCTGAGCAAATCGGGTCTCTTCTCCGATATCAGGATCGTTGTATTCTTAAACTCGCGCCGAACACCGTAATTTGCGCGCAGTTTGTCGAACCGTTCAATATCTTCTTCCGTTAGTTGATCCGCATCTATGTCGTAAACTGCTGCGATGGCCTCGGCCAGTACGTCGAGGTTGCTTTTCCCGCGCGAATCCATTTGAAGCTCCGGCACAGCAACGGCGGGGAGCAGCGGCGCGGGATCCCAGATCGGCGCGGTTTCAAAAAAATGACACGCTTCCTGATAAACCTGAACCGTTCCGTTCAGTTTTCCTTCCAGGGAGTGTCCCGCGATATGGGGCGTTCGAATTGTTGCGATGCTCAGCACATCCGCGCGGATGGCTGGCTCAGGATCCCATACATCAAGTACCGCATGTGAAACGATTCCGTTCGTTTTGGCATGGAGCAGGGCGTCGGAGTCGAGTACTTTTCCGCGCGCCGCGTTGATGAAAACCGCGCCGCGCTTCATCTGTTCAAAGAAACGGCAGTCGGCCATTTTCAGTGTCGGCCACGGTTTTTCCTGAACCAGCGGAACATGCAGCGTGACGATGTCGGAGTCCGCCAGCACTTTTTCCAGGCTTTGAAAATCTGCACCGCCTTCTTTGGCGGCGCGCGGCGGGTCGTTGAGAAGAATGCGCAGGCCGAGTGCCTCGGCGCGCTTTGCCACGCGCGAGCCGACCTGCCCGACGCCGACGATGCCAATGGTTTTCCCTTCGAGTTCCAAACCTTGGAACTTGTACAAAGAAAGCAGGGCGGCGGTCATGTAATCAGCGACGCTGTCGGCGTTGCAGCCCGGTGCGGCGCTCCATCCGATACCGGATTTTTCCAATGTTTGGAAATCGATATGCTCAAAGCCGGCAGTAGCGGTGCCGACAAATCGGATAGCGGAGCCTGTCAGCAGTTCGGGAGTCACTTTCGTTTTTGAGCGGATAATCAGGGCGTCAGCATCTTTGAGGTGCTCCGGCCCGATCTGTCGGTCGGGTATGACAACTACTTCGCCAAGCGTTTCAAATGCCTCGCGACCTAGAAGGACAGTTTCTGCTACAACAGTTTTCATTGGCGGGGAATTTACGGTATAAGCCCTGCACATGAAAACGGAAAAAGCAAAAGGTGGAGCGATTCTGACGCTGATGATCGCGCAGAATGATGCGGAGCGGATCAGTGACTGGGTGGCTGAGAATCTCGAAAAAACAGTCGTTGAGCTGAAAAAGCCGGGCGGAACTGAGTGCGCACTCGAAATTTACTTTAACGACACGATCGAAGCGGAGCTCGCGGCACGGGCGATGGAGCATTTTCCAACCTTTGGAAAATCGATCCGTGAGTATGCTGACGAGGAATGGGCCGAAAGCTGGAAGAAGCATTTTAAACCGATGGATATCGGACAAACTTTGCGTGTTGTTCCGCCGTGGCTGTCCGGCGAAACGGGCCGGATTGAACTGGTGATTAATCCGGGACTGAGCTTTGGAACGGGAAATCACTTTACGACACGCTTTTGTCTCGAACAACTCGATCGGTTTGTGCCGCAGAGCGGTGCGAAGACGATGCTGGATATCGGCACCGGCTCGGGTGTTCTGGCAATCGCCGCGGTGAAACTCGGCGTGGATTCTGCGTTGGGCGTGGACTTCGATCCGATCTGTGTCGAGTGTTCGGCGGAGAATGCAGCGGCCAATGACGTTGCGGACAAAACCGCATTCCGTCAGCACGATATCACGGACGGCTGGCCGGACGAAAAATATGACATCGTCTGCGCCAACATCTATTAGACGCTGCTGATCGACAATGCCTCGACGCTGCTGCGTGTTGCGGGGAAATACCTGATGCTCACCGGCATCCGCGAAATGGAGCTCGACGGCGTGTCCGATACGTTTGTGCAACTGGGCGGGCGCGAGATCGTGCGCGACAGCGACAACGAATGGGGCGGGTTGGTGTTTTCTGTCTAATAAAAAACCCTGCTCGCCGAGCAGGGTTTTTCAGAATTGGACTATGCCGATCTTTATTTTGCAGACTGCCAGACGTAATCGGGGTTCATCAGGCTGTCGTAGCCGATATCTTCCGTCATCGGTACCGGGAAGGTCACGATTTCAACAATGCCGGCGCCGGTTCTTACAACCGTCATGAAGACGCCGTTAATGATTCCAGTCGGGATGCCGACTGCGCCGTCTTCTTTCGTCAGAACGATCGGTTGACGGATGAGCTCACCCCAGCCGGTCAGTGTGTTAACAATTCCGCGCCAGAGCTTTACGCTCGCGGGCTTTACGGAATATTCTGGATCACCCATTTTTGTTTGTTTAGCTGAAGACGTTTGAACCGCCAGAACGGCCAAAAGAGCGATACCAGTGATGATCATCTTGCGTGAATACATACAGACTCCTTTAATATTACAGTTTCAAACCGACCGGCAAGTGTGTTCACTTAAACACCGGAACGTCTTAACAAACTCGATTTACCAGATCAAGAGAATTTAGGGGAGGGTGGGCCCTGGTTATAATTTTTTTGATCAGAAGGATGTCTTCTTCGATCTGTTCGATTAGTGCTTCTTTAGATGGAAAGAGATGAACGTCACGGGTTTTTTCGATCAGACAGATTTCAAGAGTTTTTCCATAGAGGTCTCCGTCAAAGTCGAGCAGGTACGATTCGATGACGTGCTTGTGACAGCCGAACGTTTCCCGCTTTCCAATGAACACGGCACTGGCGTGCAGTTCCCGGTTCGCAGTTCCCGGTTCGCAGTTATTTAATTCTGAACTCTGAACTCCGAACTCTGAATTTTGAACTCTGGTGTATGCAGCGTAAATCCCGGGAGCGGGAAGCAGTTCGTTGAGTGGCTCTATGTTGGCAGTGGGAAATCCAAGTTCCCGTCCGATTTTATTACCGGAAATGACCTTTCCTAACAGGCAGAAAGGCCTTCCCAGAAGCTGTTCGGTGAGGGAAATGTTGCCCGCGGTAATTGCCTGACGGATCTGTGTGCTGGAAACCCGCTTGCCGTCAAAAAGGACCGGATGCACGGCGGTGGCGGTCAGGCCGTGTTCTGCGCAGAAGGTTTCCAAGGTTTGGAATTTTCCGCGCGCTTTACGACCAAACGACCAGTCGACACCGCAGACGATTCCCTGAAGCGATGGAATATTTTTCCAAAGGTTGGAAAGAAAGTCTTCCGGTTCAATTTGCGCGAAGGTCAGGTCGAAAGGAATTTCAATGATTCCGTGTACGCCGAGCTCTTGGAATTTGCGCATGCGGCAGGGCGGCGCGCTGATAAGCGGTGGTGCTTTCTCGGGGACGAGAACTTTGGCCGGGTGCGGATCAAAGGTGTAGACCCAGGCTTCGCCGCCGCAGGTCTGCGCTTGCTCAACAGCGGTGGCAATGACCTGCTGATGGCCGATGTGTACTCCGTCGAAGCATCCCATTGCGAGAACGACAGGCCGGTTCGTTTGCGGAAGCTCTTCGATGTTTTTAATGTGAAGCATCAGGGAAGTTGATTAACAGAAAGCATATTTTTTTCAAGTTCGACGCGATCCCATTTCAGGACGTCGTCGAGGGTCCAAGCATCGGAAAGGCTGAAATCGCCNNTCCAAGGCGAGTGCCGAGGTCGTGGGCGAGAGTTCGCACATAGGTGCCTTTGGTGGATTTTACTTCGAAGGTCACGCGCGGAGGGTTGAATTCGCGCAGGGCAAATTTATAGATGTGGATGAAGCGCGGCTCGCGTTCGATTTCCTGCCCCTTGCGGGCGAGCTTATAAAGCGGTATGCCGTTCATTTTGATGGCGGAAACCATCGGCGGCAGCTGCATTTGATCGCCGATAGCAACCTTCATTTCGGCACGAAGTTGTTCTTCGGTGATGCCGGAGGGATCATGTTCGGCGGTGATTTCACCGTCGGTGTCCTGCGAGTTGGTTTCGATACCGAGCAGGATTTCGCCTTCATAGGTTTTATCGCCGCCCATGACCCGGGCGGAGAGGCGGGTGCCGCGGCCGATCAGCAGGACGACGAGTCCGGTGGCATTGGGGTCAAGGGTTCCGCCATGACCGACTTTATTGAGCTGAAAGTGGTTGCGGACTTTGGCGACGAGGTCGTGTGAAGTCCAGTCTTTCGGTTTGTCGAGGAGGAGCAGTCCGTCGGGATCGGGCAGAAAGTTGCGTTTACGCATCAGTGGGGTCCTCATCATCGGGAATATCAAGCTGTGAAAGAATACCGAGCACGCGGTCGCCGGTTTCAATAGAGTTGTCGAATTTGAAGTAGAGCCGGGGTGTGTATTNNGTTTGCTCATGCGCGCCTGAATCTCCTGCCGGTGCCGGTTCAGAAAACGGATCATGCCGGCGCGCTCCTCTTCGTGGTCGAAAATGGAGATGTAAACCGTCGCATCGCGGAGATCGGATCCGGTTTCAACGCGGGTTACGGTGACGGATCCGGTGTCGAAGTTGCTGTTGGCAAAGAGGCGCGGGATATCCACCGCGATTTCGCGTTTGAGCAGTTCGTTGACCCGGATGATGCGTGCACTCGACATAAGAAAAAATTATGAGTTATGAGTGATAAATGATGAATGAAGAGATTTTCAGCTTATCATTCATAACTGATCATTTACAGTTTCTGAGTGATTTTTTCGACGGTGTAGGCCTCAATGGTANNCTCCTGTCCAGTATGCACTTCAGAAGCATCGGCCTGGAAACGTTTGAGCGATCCGATCGTTCCTTTATAGAGAACTTCATTTCCACGTTTGATACGGATGCTGGCGCGCGCGCTGATTTTGCCTTCGACGACCATACATCCGGCGACTTTGTTGCGCTTACCCATATCAAAGATGGCGCGGATTTCGGCTTTTCCGAGATAGGTTTCGCGCAGTTCGGGGTCGAGCAGTCCGCACATGGCCGCTTCGACCTCTTCGAGCAGTTCGTAGATGATGCTGTAGAGACGGATTTCGACGCCTTCTTTCTTGGCCGCCGCCGTGACGCCGTTTTCCTTGGCGACGTGGAAGCCGAGGATGATGGCGCTCGAGGCGCTGGCCAGCATAACATCGTTGGTGGTGATGTTGCCGACATCGCAGTTGAGCACCTTCAGCTTCACCTTGTCGCTCTTGATACCGGCGAGCGAGGCGGCGATCGCCTCGGCGGAGCCCTGCACGTCGCATTTAACGATCACATTAAGCTCTTTGATTCCGCTGCCGGCCTGTCCGAACAGGTCGTCGAGCGAGATCTTGGCGCGGGTGGTCTGGTTCAGATCTGCCGATTTAATTTCAGCCAGCAGCATTTCAGAAAGCTGTTTGGCTTCGGCGGCATTCGTGCATACCGAAAACTCGTCGCCTGCGCCTGGAACGCCGGTCAGGCCGATGCATTTTACGGCGTGCGACGGTCCGGCGGTGCGGACTTTGCTTCCCTGATAGTTAATCAACGCTTTAATGCGGCCCCATTGAGCGCCGCACAGAACATTGTCGCCGACCTTCAGCGTACCGTCGCGCACCAGCAGAGTGGCGGTCGGGCCCATGCCCGCTTCCATCTGTGCTTCAATCACGAAGCCGGTGGCCTTTTTATGCGGGTTGGCTTTGAGTTCGAGCATTTCCGCTTCGAGCGTGATGCGTTCGAGAAGCTGATCGATCCCCATGCCGGTGGTGGCGCTGACCGGAATACATCCGATGCTTCCGCCCCAGTCTTCGACCATCACGCCGTTCTCATTGAGCTGCTGCTTGATGCGGTCGGGGTTGGTGCCGTACAGATCCATCTTGTTCATCGCAACGATGATGCAGACGCCGGCCGCTTTCGCGTGCTTGATGGCTTCGATCGTCTGCGGCATCACGCCGTCATCGGCTGCAACGACGAGCACGGCGATATCGGTGACGTTGGCACCGCGGGCGCGCATCGCGGTAAAGGCGGCATGGCCGGGGGTGTCGAGGAAGGTGATNNGGCGTAACAGGCTTGCGCGGAGTCGCCTCAGCCGGTTTGGGCTGGGGCTTTTCTTTTTTCTTCAGCTCAACGATAAAACCGTGTTTTTCGGCGATCTGCTTGGCGATTTTGATGTCGATATCCTGATTGATCGACGCGAAGATGTTCATCTTCATCAGTTCGGCGATGAGCTGATTGGGCTTGAGATCCATTCTATCGGCCAGATCTTTAACAGCGATCTGCGGCTTGGTAAACGCGAGAATATTGGAAACCTCTTCAGCAGGTTCTTCTTCCGCTTCGACCGGCGTAGTGACGGGCTTTTCTTCCGGTGCTTTGGCGGCCGGAGCCGGAGCGGATTTGTTTTTCGCGGCCGTGGCGGCGCGCGCCTCTTCGATGGAGGCAAACCCGAGTTCGTCGCAGACAACGGCAACTTCACCGTCGGCGAGAAGGCTTTGTCCGTCTTCGGCTTTGATTTCCACATCGCTGAGGATCTCAAGAAGCTCTTCGACGGCTACATCTAAATCAGTGGCTAGTTCGTAGACTCTCATTCTTTAATTTCACCATGTTTTGCCGTGTAGGCTTTTTCCGCAGCGCTCCAGAGAGCCTGCGCCTGTTCAGGGGAGACATCCTCGATTCCTTCGAGGTCGGATAGATCGGCGGCCATAATGCCTTCGATGGTCAGGAAGCCGGCATACACCAGTTTTTCCGCCCATTCTTCGCCGATGCCTTCCACCGCGACCAGTCCGGAGACGGCGGCGGCTACGCGTTCTTCAAAATTCATGTCTTCTTCATCTTTCTGGATGTCGACGCGCCAACCGATCAGTTTCGAGGTGAGGCGGGCGTTCTGGCCACGTTTGCCGATGGCCAGCGAGAGCTGATCGGCGTCGACGGTGACCGTAACGGTATGAGTCGGCTCGTCCGCTTCAACGTGTTTGAGCTTGGCCGGAGCCAGCGAGTTGATGACGAGCGTCTTGGTATCGTCGCTCCAGCGGACGATGTCGATTTTTTCGCCGTTGAGTTCGCGGACGATGTTTTTGACGCGCATGCCGCGGATGCCGACGCAGGNNGGGTCGCCTCGTTCGTCGTGCGAAATAACCGCTACTTTGCTACGGTAGCCGGGCTCGCGGGCGATGCCGCGGATTTCCATGGTGCCGTCGGCGATTTCGGAGACTTCGAGCTCGAACAGGCGGCGAACAAAATCGGGGTGAGCGCGCGACAGGAGAATTTCCGGGCCGGCTTCACGATCCTTGATGGCAACGATATAGGCGCGGATGCGCTCGCCGACTTCATACTCTTCGGTCGGTACGCGTTCTTTAGAGGGCATGATCCCTTCGGCGCCGTGATCGAGTTCCACCACAACAGTGCTGCGCTCAAAACGGCGGACGGTTCCAGTGACGATTTCGCCAGTGCGGTTTTTGTAGTCCTCGAAAATACGGACTTTCTCGGCCTGACGGATTTTTTGAAGANNGATCATTTCGTCGAGCTGCGCATCCGGATTGGTGCGGCGGGCCCCCGCCAGACTGACCTCGTTATAGCGGGCAGTGACGGCTACCACGACTTTTTTGGTTGCGAAAGCTTTGATATCAAGAGTTTCACGGCTAATGACCACGCGCAGATCTTCCGCATCGGCCATGGTTTTGTTGGCGGCATTCTGTAAAGCGGATTCAATCGCCTCGATAATGGTTTCGCGATCGACCCCGCGCTCGCGTTCCATGTATTCCACAACGGCACTCAGTTCGCTGTTCATCATCCCCTCCCGATTTCAAAAAACTAAAACAACAAGGTCTTGGAGCAAAAAAGAGCGGACCGGGGGCCCACTCTCTATCCAAAGACCAACTGCAAAGCCGGAAAGTTACGCTTCTAGCTGGGGTGGGTCAAGGC
>DINM01000128.1:0-187 GCA_002423675.1 Verrucomicrobia bacterium UBA5540 | reverse complement strand
GCGTCTTGTTTGTTTCTCCTGAGCCGCTATTCATTGACGATCTGATGCGCAAGTTGAAGATCAGCAAGGGCTCGACCAGTCAGGGGTTGAAAATTCTCCGGTCGTTCGGCGCGGTTAATCCGGTTTACGTGGCGGGTGATCGCAGGGATTTCTTTACGGCGGAGGCCGGTCTGCGTAAGATCGTCAC
>DINM01000029.1 GCA_002423675.1 Verrucomicrobia bacterium UBA5540 | reverse complement strand
ACTCCGCCGCCCTGATGATAATACGCCACCGTTTTGACACCTGCCGCATTGACAGCGGATCGCTGATGGAATCCCCGGAACTGGTTGCGCCGTTTCCCCGAAGCATCCACGAAAAACCAGCCGCCGGAATAATCGTATTGCGTTTTGTAGGTCATGCCGAAACCGTCGTCGACGGTGACATTGTCCACGACGCGGAAATTGGCCGGAGAATTAAAATCCTCCGTCTGCGCCGCGCCTTTGTACGTGATGGTTTCGGTTCCGCCGTACGGATTGTGCCGCACAGTCAAAAGCTCCCGCCCGTCCACTCCGCTGAAGACCATGCGCGGATTTTCCAGCCCGGTGATCGGCTCCGCTGAATCTGCGACATATTCGGGCACTCCGTCACCGTTGAGGTCGATCAGATTCATGTGGGTGTCCAACACGGTTTTGACCGTGCTGTTGGTGTAAACTCCGACAAAATGGATACGCTTTTCAGGCGCGGGCAGGTAGCTGTCGTTGCGCACCCAGCCGTTGCCGGTGTTCAGCCAGACGGCCGTATAGATGAGTTCATCCTGCAACTGGAGATACAGATCCATACAGTCGGTATAACAGCCGCCGGAGTTCGCGCGGTAGTCGATACAGGCATTGTAAGCCTCGACCGCCTGATTCGAAAGAGCGGCCTGATTTTGCAGGCAGGCCGCCNNACGCCTGTTCACTGCGGGCAATTTCAGCCAGACAAGCCTGCTGCGCCGTCGCACAGTCGTTCGAGCTGTTGCCGGCCGCAATGCAGGCCTGAAGATCAAAGAGGCAGTTCGTCTGACCCGGGGGAACACACTCTTCACAGGCCTGCGTTGTGTTGGTGAAATACACGAGATTGGTGTCGCATTCGCTTTCTGCACAATAGTTGGTGCAGACATCGTTCCAGTTGGTTGCAGAAGCAAAGGATCCATAATCATACAGCTGACAGAGAACGAGATCGGGCAGACCGTCGCCGTTAACATCCTGCATCCGAAGCCCGACCGGAAACGGCGACGATGAGGATGAACCATTGAAAAATGAGTAAGGATGATCGGTCTGGAACCAGTCAAAATCATAATCCTGATCATGATACGGAGCGTTGTATTCCGGTAGATTCCAGCGATCATCCTGCACCCAGCCGCTGCCGGTGTTCAGCCAGGCTGTTTTTGTGCGGCCTGTGGCGTTGGTGGAGCCTTCATATCCCCATTTATGACCGTTGGCATACAGCAGATCCGACAGACCGTCGCCGTTTAAGTCCACGAACCGTAATGAACCGTCACGCGGAGCATTGCTTCCGTCATTTTGAAGATCAGCCATCAATGCGTGCCCATGAGGAAGCGACCAGTTCGTGGTCTGCTGCCAGCCGCTGCCGGTATTCAGCCAGACCTCGTTCGTCATCGGTAGGTGCCCGCCGGACAAAGACGTTGCCGCCGTTTGATTGGTCACCGAATAAACCAGATCCGGCAGGCCGTCGCCGTTCAAGTCCGGCATCTGGACATTCATATCCATCAGCACCTGTTCGGTCCCGTTGGAGGAGAAGGAGCCAAGCAAGGCAATATTCGTCGGGATGTTCCATTGGGCATTCTCTTCCCAGCCGGAACCGGTATTGATCCATGCATGACGACGTTCAATCAGATTTTGATTTTCATCCAGATAGAACTGCGCCATCAGAATATCGGCTTTTCCGTCTCCGTTGATATCCAGTACTGCAGTTCCAGTCGAGTCGGGGGTCTGATCTCCATCGACATAGTCAACAAAACTCAGATCATTCGTTGGTAAACTCCAGTTGGTTGAAGCTGCCCAGCCGGTTCCGGTGTTGAGCCAGACCCCGCGATTGTTTTCATTGGTGCATCCGTTGGCATAAAGAAGGTCCGGCAGTCGGTCCCCGTTGACATCAGAGAAACGCACACCGCCATCGCCGGGGACTTCATTGGTTGACCCAGGCTGAAACATAACGAAATGGAGTCCTTCCGGCAGGAAGTAGTTGGTGAGGTTCTGCGTGTCCGCATTAAGATCCGGCTGATGATATTCAAAGGTGGATGCGGGCATGGCGTTGGTTCCGTCCGTACCGATCCGCGTTACAGAGCTTAGCAGGGAGCGGACACCGGTTGAACCGGATGTGTAATCCAGTTCATAGCGGGATACCAGATTGGTTTCTGTATAAGACTCGACGGCTTCCAGCCGGAAGCGCTGAACGGTTTTAAAGCCGGACGCATAACTGGTTGTGATATCCGGGCGCATATGATACGGATGCAACACCGGCCCGTCATAAAAAGGCTGGAAGCGGATGCTGTGCAGACCGTCGGCGGCTCCATGACCGGTATAAACAATTTCTTTTGGATAAACCGAGCCTTCGTCTTTCCAATAGGTAAAGTTGATGTAGTTGCCGTAAACATCTTCAATTTTTTCAACGTACCATTCATAAATGTGCGCGGTATTGTTTGTGTCAACCATCCGGGAGGCCTCCGATGTGCCGTAGGTTGTTTTTACACCGTTTTGATCATAGCTGTACCAATAACTGCTGGCTGTGTCGTAAAACCAGCGGACGAATCCTCCTTCAATTCGGGCGCGGTATTCTTTTACGGACGTCGAGTCGTCCACCAATACCAGCTCGCCGGCCCCCGGAGCAGAAAAAAAGCTGTTCGTCGTATAAAGCTNNTCGGAACATTCCAGCCGTATCCGGCGAGCGAACTGTCGCTGAGATGTGCGCTGTTGTAACTCAGCCCGGGTTTACCGCTCAATCCGGCGCGACCCGGCGCACCCGGCATGGAATAACCGAAAGAATAAGCGCCTCCTGCGCCCACTGACCCCGCGCCGGGCAGCTCGAATGCAGGTTGGTTCTGAATCGGCTTTCCGTCACCGGAATCCGGTGGCGGCGCATCATCCGCCCGGCTTATCCCGGCAAAGAGCAGCAGACCGTAAAACATCAGAGCTGTTTTCTTCATAAAATTTCCCGCTTATCTTCGTTAAAGAGTTTCAGACAGATCCGTCAGTGTAATCCAGACGCTATGTGTTGCATTGGAGCCATCAGCCGCATTTTTCAGCATACTCCCTGCATTCACTTGAACATTCGTGTATTCGGAGGACGGCGAGGCCTTCTGGAATAACACATTCACCAACGCATTTGAACCGGTCGGACTGTTCGTGGAGAGAGATTGAACATAGGTGATATAGACACTGCCGGAAGAATACTCCGGATGCTGACCAAGACAGACTTCCGAGGGGGCCATTTCACCGGCATTGCCAACACCGACAATGGAAAGATCGTTTGCATTAAAAGAAATCTGGATTTTGAAAGCTCCGGCCGGACTCGACCCGCCGTCCATCCAGACCGTTCCCAGTACTGCATTCGTCGGAACCGCATTCGGATTACCGCCAGACACCAGCTCGTCCCGATCAGATATACCATCTCCGTCACTGTCCCGATTATTTGGATTCGTTCCGTTCAGATATTCATCCAGATTGCTCAGACCGTCTCCATCGCTGTCGAGCAGTGCATCAAGCGGATTATTGGGGTTTAAGCCATGATCACGTTCAAATTTGTCGGGAAGACCGTCTTCATCGCTATCCGCTTTCAAAGGATTGGAACCAAACTGGTATTCTTCCAAATTGGTTAATCCATCACCATCGGGATCATCCGCTGCCAATGCTCCGGTCGCACTGCCGAAATAGAGCAGCTCCCACCAGTCGGGCATTCCATCGCCATCTGAGTCAAGCAGCGTTCCAAAATAAAAACTGAAGAGGTACTTAAGCTGGCCGATGTTGGCGATGGCGAAGTCCTGAGCGCCATTGGAAGAACCGCTCCAGGGATACGGGCCGACCGTCATTCCCTCGGGCCAGGCGTTGGTATAGTCATTCGCCCAGAGCAGATCGTAAAACGGTGCTGCGACGGCTTTAAGCTGGCCGAGATTGACAGAAAGGTAGTTGTTCGTTGACGAAAACCCGGCGACAAGATTGCTGATCGCGGAGCAATCGTTGGTCAATTTCTGATCAATTTCCAGATAAGCCTGAGTCGCAACATGCTTAACCTGTCCCTGATTAACGGGAGCGTAGTCATTGACAACGGCATTCGTGTCAATAATCCCACGATCTGTCCACCACTGGGGCATTGCCGCGCAGAGCGTGCAGGCCAACAGACTTGTCGCAATCGCAACTCCGGTTTTTGTCACATGCTTCATAGTGAAACTCCCGTCATCTCAGATTGCCGGATTATTGCGGAAGTCCGTTAGTAAAACTGCCCATTCCAAGATCACCCTGACAAGGCACATACAAGGCTGTGAAGGCTCCCTGTACCGTCAGGTTAGTTTGCGCAATCAACTCGCCGGTCAACGTATTGGTCGCGGCAGTTGCAGAAACATAGCTGTTGGTCTGAGTTTCGAGATTTGTGATGCGGGAGGTGTGGTTAGTAAGTTCAGAGTTCAGAGTTCCCAGTCCGGAGTTCAGAGATACAATATCCGCTGTATTGGTTGTAACCTGCGTCTGTGAAGCATAGCCGTTGTTGGCGACCATGGCATCGACTTCGGCCTCTGTGAGATGGGTATCGGTATCGACTTTGATGTACCCCATCGCTGCGATGTTGGTGTCGGACAAAACATTATCACCATCGGCAATGTCGGTAGGAATATTCAGAATATCGGCCCATGTAATATTGGTGGTCGCTCCTCCTCCGGCAGGCCAATTGGTAATCGCCTGTCCGTTAAGCGTAATAGAACCGTCACCGGAGAGTACGATTTTATCCTGTCCGTTCTGGCGCAAACGTAAGACGGAAGTTCCGTCCTCATTGCGCAGAGAGTAGATGAGGTTGCTATCCGAGATGGTTTCGCTGCTGTACGCACGGAAAATATTTCCGCTCTGTGAGCGGAAAGCGAGTTTGTGCTCCGTTGGGTGCATGAAGAAGTTGGTGTTTCCGGCCAGCACGCCGTTTTCATTAAACTGAAGTGTTCCTTCTTCACCGCCTGCGGCGACATTGCTTAGTGCGGAGCCGTCGCCAGTAATGGTGCCTTGAACGGTGAGGTTGGTTGTTACCATAACAGTTTCTGTCGATGTTTGAATGGTTTGTGCCAATTCATCCCAGGATTCCACCTGCGGACTGGTGATCCCAGATGCCGGACTATTGGTTACCGTTTCAACAAATGACTGAAATTCTGTCGTCTGTATATATTGAGCGAACTCACCGGTGATATTCCGAATGTCCCCCTCACTGCTTCTGAACATCAAGTTTGAGCCGCTTACGAACACCCATGAGTTCGATCCGAAATAGAAACGATTATTTGTACTGCAAACCCCGTAGCCTGTGCCAACGACAAAAGAGCCTGCATATCCCGCATCATCTTTGAATGTTTGAATTTCTGATCCGACTACCATGACGTGATCATTTGTAATATGTACATTTTGCCCACAGGCCATTATCCAATTTCCATCAATCGAAGCCGAAGCAGATCCATCAGCAGAAGATTTAACAACGCCAAAGATCTGCCCGCCATTAATTGTTAATGGGGCATCATTACCCACAAAAACCCCATTGACCTCCGTGGCCTCTATACTCATCTGAGAGTTATACGCCATAAAATTGCCCGTTAAAAATGCGCTATAATTAGTTCCAAGATTAAGCTGCCCACCCCAATGGGCACCAAACGTTCCAACCAAATTCCCGCAGGAGCCAATATTTATTTCTGAACCAGCCCCGCCTTCAAACGAGGCAATCCCAGCCCATGTTGCGCCAGGGTTATACCACTGTCCTTTATTCGTGGTCATGCTGCTGTCCGAAAGGCTCACCTGATAAAAACCGTTTTTAAAATTCACAGCATTTGTTGAATCGCCAGTCAGATTTTCCTGAAAAATACGAGGTTTATCATTATCGACAGAAAAATGACTTTCCGGTGAACCAGAAAAGATGGTTCCTTCCGCATTAATATCTCCTTGAACCGTAAGCGTATCAGCCACTGTCAGATTGGTCGTAATGTTCACCGTGTTGCTCGAAACCTGAATACTTGCACCCAAGACACCTCCAGAGTTCCAGCTGGCAATGTCATTGGTAGTGATGGTCGCGGCCGGACTGTTGGAAACCGCGGCAATCAGTGCATCGACCTGTGTCTGTACTGGGAGATTGGTTATTCCTGATCCGTCAGCGATGAGCTGCCCGGCCAGTTGCAGATTGCCTTTGATGTAGGCCGTACCGTCGCCGGAAAGACGAATGGTGTCTTCTCCGTTTTGACGCAGGCGAAGGACAGAAGTTCCGTCTTCGTTGCGCAGAGAGTAGATTAGGTTGTTATCAGTGATGGTTTCGCTGTTGTAGGCGCGGAAGATGTTTCCGCTCTGAGAACGGAAGGCGAGTTTATGCTCGGTAGGATGCATGAAGAAGTTGGTGTTCCCTGCCAGGGTTCCGTTGTCGTTGTATTGAAGGGTTCCATCTTCGCCGCCCGCGGACACACTATCGGCAACAACCGAGCCCTGAACAGTCAGGTTGGTAGTGACGTTCACCAGTCCATTAGAAGAAAC
>DINM01000057.1 GCA_002423675.1 Verrucomicrobia bacterium UBA5540 | reverse complement strand
GATCTTGGTGTTGTTGCCGATGAGCAAGTCGCCGGGCTGGAGCAGTTTCGGCAAATCGCGGACGATGCGGTCGGCAAAGCTATCGCCAGTGAGGTCGAGCAGTCGCGCGGAATCGCGCGGACTGGCGGGGCAGTTCGCGATAAAGCATTGTGGTAGTTTAAAATCGAAAAGGTCTACTTTCATAAGAATGGATCAATGGAATGCAGGATTCATAGACGATTGAAAAGTACTAAACGCGGAATTATACCGCCCACCGGTCATCCAACAATCCTCCAATCCATTATTCCATCCGGGGAAACCTGCTGGTATGCTTCGCGGCTGAATTTAGAAAGCAGACTCAATATGGAAAAAACGGATAATTTAACGGCTTTTGTGAGCGAGATTTTCAGCTCCGCGCAGGGCGAGGGACTGAACATCGGCCGTCGCCAGCTTTTTGTTCGCTTCGGTGGATGCCACCGGCACTGCCTTTACTGCGATACCGTGGTGGAACTGACGCCGCAGATTTCCATCGAATTAGAGCCGGGCAGCGGCATGTTCACGAAGGAACCGAATCCGATTTCCTGCGAACGGCTGCTCTATCTCGTCGGCGGAATGAACCGTCCGGAGTTTGCACACGATGACCTGTTCCTGACCGGCGGCGAACCACTGCTACACGCCGATTTCCTGACCGCTTTTCTACCGGAAGCCAAAGCGTTATTCGGACTGCCGGTTCATCTCGAAACCAGCGGCGACCTGCCGGGACCGTTCAGCAAGGTGACGCCGTGGATTGATCATGTACTGATGGACTTCAAACTTCCCAGCGTAACTGGCGAGCCACCAGCGTGGGATAAGCACATCAAATTTCTGGCACTGATCGAAACGGCGAAAATTTCCGCGACGCTGAAACTGGTGGTCGGCGCGGGCACAGCGGCAGATGATCTGAATCAGGCTGCAATGATTATTGCCGATTCCGGAACGACAGCAGATGTGGTTCTCCAGCCAATGACAGCGGCTTCGAAAACCGACCGCGTGCCGACGGCAAAGCAGGTTCTGGCATGGCAGTCGCACATGGCCGGTTCGCTTGGACGCAGCGTGCGAGTCATACCGCAGTGCCACAAAATGATGGGCTTGCTGTAGCGCAAAGAGCATGGAGCAGAGAGCATGGCGAAAGAAATAAAGAAAAAAGCAGTGGTCTTACTCAGCGGCGGGTTAGATTCCGCAACGGCGCTGGCGATTGCCAAAGCGCAAGGTTTCGACTGCTGTGCCCTTTCCTTCCGTTACGGCCAGCGCCACGCTATCGAACTGGAGTGCGCGGCGAAAGTCGCCAAAACGCAGGGCGTCGTGGAACACCGTACGGTCACCATCGATCTCGGCGCATTCGGCGGCTCCGCACTAACTGACCCGAATATCGCCGTTCCGCATCAGCCGGGTGCGGCGGATGAAATTCCAATTACCTATGTTCCGGCTCGCAACACCGTTTTTCTATCCTACGCGCTGGCTTGGGCAGAAGTTCTGGAGTGCATCGACATTTTTATTGGCGTCAACGCACTGGATTACAGCGGCTATCCCGATTGCAGGCCCGAATTTATTGCCGCCTACGAAAAGATGGCCAATCTGGCGACGAAGGCCGGTGTGACCGGAACCAAAAAACTGACCATTCACACACCACTGATTGCTCTGACCAAAGCACAAATTATTCAAAAGGGGCTGGAGCTGGGCGTAGACTACAGCGTGACATCCAGCTGTTATGACCCCGCACCGGACGGAGCCGCCTGCGGCACCTGTGATTCCTGCCGCCTGCGCTTAAAAGGATTTAGGGAGATCGGTAAAACCGATCCAAGGAAATATGACAGATAAAGTATGAAAGATGAAAAAGGGTCTGCGACAGCGTTATAAAAAAGGCCAACGCCGTTTGAGTTCCATTTTCATAGTTCATATTTCATAATTCAGCTTTCAGAAAGGAACCTCATGCCTGAACTGGAAATTTATAAAACGTTTCGATTCGAAGCCGCCCATCGGCTGACGGGCGTGCCGCCGACTCACAAGTGTTCCATGATGCACGGGCACAGCTATGAGATTCAGGTCTGGCTGAAAGGCCCGGCCCATGAAAAAACCGGCTTTGTGATGGATTTTGGAGATCTGGCAAAAGCCTGTGAACCGCTCTTTAGACAGCTCGACCATGCGATTCTGAATGAGATCGAAGGGTTAGAGAATCCGACCAGCGAGAACATGAGCGTCTGGATCTGGAAAAAACTTAAACCACAGCTTCCCCTGCTCTCCAAAATCACGATCAAGGAAACCGAAAGCTCCGGCTGCATCTACTCCGGACAAGAGTAGAATTATCTCTCAATCGGGTGATGCAGGGCAGTTTGTTTTACGTGACAGTCCGGGCCCGCTTTGCGATAATCCGGCCGTAGGAGGTGTTCAATGAAAAGCATTCTAAAATATATTGGGAAAACGGCCTTGTTCGGTCTTGCAGGATTGACTACGGCACTCGCCACAGGGTGCACAACGGCCAACGCACCGAAAGAACCGGTTCCGATTCAAAAACTGACATTCGGAAGCATCCGGGAAGAGGTTCGGACATCGTATGACACGGGCACTCTTGTGCCGGATACGCTGATCACAAACCGGTTTATCTTTCCGGTTACCTATCAGGTCGAAGGGACAGACGCGATCAATGAGTTGCAGGTGTTGTTCGACCGCTATCAAGCGGTAAGAGACCGGGAGCCCGTGTCGATCAACGATAACTCGGCAATCGCTTTCATGGAAATTATGGATACAGTGGGCGGAACCGTTCTCCCGGATTTCGTGATCAGCGAAAAAGATATTCACGTAATGACTCCGGTCATCCTTGATCCATGGCTCAGGATGATCAGGAAAGACGTGGGAATATCATCTGGACAAAATGCAACACCGCGACCTCGGCAAGATCGTCCATAATCATCCGTTTCACTGGTCGGCTGAATCCACACGAATGCTGGAGCGGATTCCCCCGCGGGCGGTGAAGTCGCCGACGACAATCAGGCGCCTCGGTTTGAGCAATTCGAACAGATCGCTGTAGATACGATTAGTAACGTCTTCGTAGAATGAGCCTTCATTACGGAAAGAAAAGAGGAACAGCTTGAGTGATTTGCTTTCGACGCAGAGCTGGTCGGGGACATACTCGACAGTAATGCGCGCAAAGTCCGGCTGGCCGGTAATCGGACAGAGTGAGGTGAACTCGTCGGTCTCAAAGGTGATCCAGTAGTCGCGCTGCGGGTTGGAGTTTTTGAAGGTTTCGAAAATCGAAATGTCCGGTCTGGTCGGATAGTTCATTTCGCCTTTTTTCAACAATGTCAGTCCATCGGTATTGCTCATATTCCGTACTCCGTATTGCTTATTCCCTTTTACAGAAAAAACTCTACCAGTTCTTCAAATCCGTTCCACGTCTGATCAGCGGTAAATTCACCGGGATGACCAATGCCGTAGGTGACGAAACCGCTTTTGACACCGGCGTTGTGCGCAACTTCAAGGTCGGTATGGTGATCCCCGAGCATCCAGACGTTTTCGCCAGTGATTCCGCTTTGCGCCATCAGCTCCAGAATGCCGTCCGGAGCGGGCTTGAGGTTCCGGACATCGCCGCCGCCAATAATCCGGAAAAAAAGTTCGTTCACGCCAAGATGTTTCACGATGGCACGTGACGGATCACCCGGTTTGTTACTGAGTACGGCCAAGGTATGCCCGGCAGCGGCCAGTTTTTTAAGCCCCTCTTCAACACCGGGATAAAGCGCGGTTTCATCGAGCATATGTGCGGTATAAAAGGTTTTATCGAGCGCCAATGCCTCATCAAAATCCACGTCTGCACCCTGCAGAGAGCGCTCGACCAGCTTACGAATACCGTCCCCGACATAGCCTTCGATCGTTTCCATGGTGAGTGCCGGAAGACCGTAATGCGTCCGCATGAGGTTGATGCCTGTCGCCAAATCGGCGCGGGAATCGGCCAGCGTTCCATCCAGATCAAAAATGAGCAGTTGTTTTTGCATAAGGAGGATCATTAAACCGGATCTGCTGTTCCTTTTCAGGAACAAACTTCTTAAAAACACAGTAATTCCGGCTTGAAGCGGAATCACCGACGGTTATGCTTTGGTTTATTATATTTACCGCAGTCACAACCAAAAAGCCGATTCAAACCGTCGCCCGGCTTGCGCAGGCGATCTGGACGGAGCATTACATTCCAATTATTGGAAAAGAGCAGACCGACTATATGGTTGAAACGTTCCAATCCGCCGAAGCGATTGCACGGCAGATCCAGTCTGAGAATTATCTCTATTTCCTGATCAATCTGGAAAAGCGACCGGTCGGCTATTTTGCAGTACAACCCCGGCAGGATGATCTGCTATTGAGTAAAATCTACCTCGAACGTGCATCGCGCGGACACGGACTCGGAAGAAAAACCATCCATTTTATGGATGAATTGGCTCAGGAGCTGAATAAATCGGTCATCACATTAACCGTGAATAAACACAACAGTGACTCCATCGCTGCCTATAGCCGCTGGGGTTTCCGCATCATAGATAAAGTGGTCACCGATATCGGCGGCGGTTTTGTGATGGACGACTACATTATGCAGAAAGAAACGGCCTAAAACCTATCCGCGAGCGGTTCCGTTTTTATAGAAAGGCAGTTCGACGATTTTGGAGGGAAACCGTTTGCCGCGAATTTCTACGTCGAGAACGGTTCCAAGAGCGACGTGTTCCGCATTGACAAAGGCGAGCGCAACGGCTTTTCCAAGGCTTGGAGAAACCGATCCGCTGGTGACCTCGCCAATCTCTGTTTTTTCCAACCCTTGGAAAACTTTATCATGGGCGCGCGCAGCGCGTTTGCTGTCGAATTCGAGCGCGACGAGAAACTCGTGCGGCTTCACCAGATCGCGTTGAACAGCTTCTGCGCCGATGAAGCCGCCTTCCTTGCGAATGAACATTCCGCGGCTGGTGGNNGTTCGTGACCGTAAAGCGAGTAGCCCATTTCGAGACGGAGTGTGTCGCGCGCGCCGAGACCGACCGGCTTGATGTTTTCGTTGGCGAGCAGCGCGCGCCAGATGCGGACGGCATCTTCTGCCGGAAAATAAAGTTCATAGCCCCAGTCACCGGTATAACCGGTGCGGCTGATGAGCATTTCAATTTCCAATGCCTGGAAACTTTCAGCCTTAAAATATCCAAGGTCTGGAAGTTTTTTGCCGAAAACTTTTTCGAGGTCGGCGCGTGACTGCGGCCCCTGCACGTCGAGCTTGGCCATACCGTCGGAGAGATCGGTGAATTGGGTTCCCGGCGAAAGATGTTTTTGAATCCAAGCGGAATCACCATCGAGCGTGGCGGCGTTGACGACGAGCATGTAACGCTCGTCGCCAAGGCGGTAGCAGGTTAGGTCGTCAATGACGCCACCCTGTTCGTTGAGCATGAAGCCGTAGCGACACTGACCGACGGCCAATGTGGAGACGTTCATGGTAAGCAGTTTTTCAAGATCGGCGACAGCCGTCGGGCCGGTCAGCTCAAACTCACCCATGTGACAGATGTCGAACAGGCCGGTTTTTGTGCGAGCGTGTGCGTGTTCAGCCAGAATGCCCTCGTATTGAATAGGCATGTCCCAGCCTCCGCACTCAANNCCCAGCCTCCGAACTCAGCCATGCGCGCACCCAGCGCAATGTGTTCTTCGTGCAGCGGTGTTGTTTTCAAAATTGCTTGAGCTCCTTCCATGCGTATTGGGGAACGCCCGCGACCGAGCGCCCCGCTCCATTTTCAATCATAATCACCGGACAGCCGGCGGCCTGTGCGGCGGCCACGCCCGCCGGACTGTCTTCGAAAATCAGGACATCTTCCGGCGGCAGCTTCAGATTCTCCAGCGTCAAATTGTACATTTCGGGATTCGGTTTGCGATGAATCACATCATCGGCGGTGATGACCGATTCAAACAGATCAAGCAGTTGCGCTTCCACCAGTGCCTGCTTGACGAACGGACGCGGAGAATTGCTGGCCAGCGCCATGCGCATGCGCCCCTTCCATTTTTGAATAAAGCCTTCCACGCCGGGCAGAACTTCGACTTTAAAATTCCGATCCACATGAACCCGTTTATGTTTCAGCACTTCTACCGGATCAAGCTTAAGCCCATGCCGCGCGGCGAGCACCGGTGTGAACACGCGGGTGTGCGCCTCAAAGAACTCGCGCCGCTCGTCCGAAGTNNCGCGTGCTCAAACCCGTCAGCGTGATACTTCTCCGAGTTAATCAGCGTTCCGTCGAGGTCAAAAATGAAGGCTTTATATTCGTCCAGATAAGTTTTCATGCAGGCCCCGAATTTCCCGTATAAAACTTCCGCTGAAAAGAATCTTTTGAGAGATTGTTTCCAATGACTGGAAAAATTTTCAAACGAAACCTTTTCGTAAGCATTTTTGCATTTCTGACCGTCGTTTCGATGGCGCTGTTTTTTAATCTTTACGAACCGTGGAAGCCGATCGGTCTGGAACTGATCCCGGACGGAAGTTTCAGCTCGCCGTCCGCTACCAACGAATGGAGCGGATGGAACCCATGGACGCAGCTGACTCCGGATGGCGGATTCAACGGATCGCCGGGCGTCGTGCTGACGTGCTCACCCAAAGACCACGGGATCCTGCGCTTTACGACCTATGACCTGACCAACATCCCCGCCTTTCGCGTCTCCATACGGGCCGCCGCGAAAGGGGTCGTGCGCGGGAAAGAGGGCTATCACATTCCGCGGGTGATTTTTTTCTATCAAAATGAAAAAGCCCAAAGCCTTTTCAACCTGCACCACGGCCTGATGGATATTTCAAAAGATACCGGATGGAAGCGGTATAAAGGATTTTTTCCCGTCCCNNCTGCATATTCAGAATCTCGGCATCGCAGGAACCATGCACATTGACGATGTCTCGATTGTTCCAGTACGCGAACGACCGTCCGCGCCGTGGTGGAAACTCTTTTTTGGCACCCTATGGATGACTGCCTTCGGACTCTGTCTCTTTGCTCTGCACCCGTGGCGGCGCCACTACGGAGCCGCAATCACGATCACACTGTTATTGATTATGACCGGCATTGTCCTGCCGGGAAAATTTCTCGACGACACCATTGAAAAATCCATTCAGACTGTAAAAAAACTGTACCCCAAACCCGTGCTGATCGCGCCGGCAGTTCAAACAAATCCCTTGGAAAAAACCGTAGCGGCGAAACCGCCCGCCTCCCGGTCAGCTAGGCCAAAAGCAGAACCTCCCGCGACCGGCGTTGAACAGACACACATGATCGGTCACTTTACGGTCTTTAGCCTGCTGGCATTTCTAGCCGCCCTCTCGTGGCTGAATGCACCGCCTTTGTTGAAACGCGCCGGACTGCTTTTCGCCGGACTCGTCTTCTTTTCCGCAGCCACCGAGGTGCTCCAGTTCATTCCTCCCGACCGCTCCGCCTGCTTGAACGACCTGTATGTCGATGCGGGCGGAATGGCGGGGGCCGTTGTACTCGTTTTTCTTCTGCGTCGTATTCAGCACGTGATCAGACCATGATTAACATTGAACGAAGCAGGGAAATCCCCTACCCTCTCCCGTTTTAGCCATGAACAACTTCAAACTCATCCGGGAACAGTTCGTCAGGGAGTTCAACGGCACGGTCAAGGAATACCGCCATGAACCGACCGGGGCGGAAATTATCTCCGTCGAAAACTCGCACAACAACAAGGCATTCGGCATCACCTTCCGCACCCCGCCGGCCGACTCTACCGGCGTCGCCCATATCCTGGAGCACACCGTTCTGTGCGGATCGCGCAAATATCCTCTCAAAGATCCATTTGTTCAACTGCTGAAAGGTTCGCTCCAGACCTTCCTCAACGCCATGACCTATCCGGATAAAACCGTCTATCCGGTCGCCAGCCAAAACGAGCAGGACTTTTACAACCTCGTCGATGTTTATCTCGACGCGGTTTTCTTTCCTCGCATCACTCCCGCCTTCTTCCGACAGGAAGGCTGGCACTACGAGCTGGAAAACCCCGAAGCGCCGCTCACCTGCAAGGGCGTTGTGTACAACGAAATGAAAGGCGCCTACTCCTCGCCCGACAACATCCTGCTCGAACGTTCCCAGCAGGCGCTTTTCCCCGACACCGTATATGGACTCGACTCCGGCGGCGATCCGGCTAAAATTCCGACCCTGACTTATCAGAACTTCCGTAAATTCCACGAAACCTACTACCACCCGTCCAACGCCCGCATTTTTTTCTACGGCAACGACAACCCCGAACGCCGCCTCAAAATTCTCGGCGAATATCTCGATGGATTCAAATGCCTCCCCACCCCGCCGGATTCCTCCATTCCGTTACAGGTCCCGTTTGACACCCCGCGCCACATCGAAGAAACCTACGCCGCCAGTGACGAAAACGGGAAAGCCTTCATCACCGTCAACTGGGCTATCCCCGACGGCATTCTCCACTTTGCACTCATCATTCTCGACCAGATCCTCACCGGTAATTCCGGATCGCCGTTACGTAAAGCACTGATTGAATCCGGCCTCGGTGAAGACCTCGCGGGTTTCGGACTCGAAACCAACCTGCGCCAACCCGCTTTGTCGATCGGCATGAAAGGTGTCGATGTTCCAAACCTTGGAAAAGTGGAAGATCTGATTTTTCAAACCTTGGAAAATCTGGTGGCAAACGGCATCGACTGCGGCGACATCGAAGCGGCTCTCAACACCTTTGAATTCGACCTGCGCGAAAACAACCAGGGCAGCTTCCCGCAGGGCCTCTCTATCATGCTCAACATGCTCGAAACCTGGCTCTACGGCTGGGATCCACTCGGCCTCGCCGCATACGAATATCCGCTTGCCGAGCTCAAACAAAAAATCGCGACCAATCCGCGGTATTTCGAAGAGCTCATCGAAAACATTCTGCTCAAAAATACCCATCGCGCCGTCGTCCGGCTGATCCCCGATAAAGACAAAGCCGCCCGTGACGAAGCCGAAGAAAAAGGGCGGATGCAATTCATGCGCAACGCCATGCACCCCGACGAGTTGACCCGCACCATCTCCGCCGCCGACCGGCTGCTCGACATGCAGAAAACTCCGGACACCCCCGAAGCCATCAAAACCCTGCCGCTACTCAAACGTTCCGATCTGGACAAAAACATCCGCATCATTCCGCGCGATGTTGAACAACGCGACAACGCCACGATTTTGTTTCACGAACTCTTCACCGGCGGCATCGTCTATGTCGACATCGGCCTCGACCTGCACACCCTCGACGCCGACGACCTGCCATGGGTTTCGCTGCTCGGAAGCCTATTGCTCGAAATGGGCACACAGAAAGAAGACTTCACCCTGCTTTCGCGGCGCATCGCGCAAAAAACCGGCGGCATCCACGCCACGCCTTTCCTCGCCGCACTCGAAGGCTCACCGGAAAGCACCGCACATCTCTTCCTGCGCGGCAAATGCATGACCGGACAGATCAATGATCTCTTCAGCATCCTGCACGACATCCTCTTCATACCCGCTTTCGATAACCGCAAACGCTTCCGCGAAGTCCTGCTGGAACAGAAAGCGGATATGGAAGGCTCGCTGATCCCCAGCGGCCACGCCGCCGTCATGTCGCGGCTGAAAGCGCATTACCATGAAGCCTACCGCGCAGCTGAAGCGCTGAGCGGTATTGACGGCCTCTTCTTCCACCGTGATATGCAGAAAAAAATGAAAGAAGACTGGCCGGGTACCGTCACGCGACTCGAACGTATTCTGCAAAAACTCATTCAGGGAGGTCTCATCGTCAATATCACGGCCGATACCAAGGACCGCGCGACCGTTTTCCAAACATTGGAAAAATTCATGGCAGAATTTCCAAAGGTTGGAACAAAAGTTTCCACTATTTGGAACTTTCCGAAAGCCCTGCCGGTTTCTGAGGCTTTACTGATTCCCTCTCGCGTCAACTATGTCGGTCGCTCCATCAACCTGTTCGACAACGGCTATAAAATGGACGGTTCTTCGCTCGTCATCACCAAATATCTGCGCACCGCATGGCTGTGGGAAAAGATCCGCGTTCAGGGCGGCGCCTACGGGGCCATGTGTGGTTTCGATCCAAACTGCGGGGCCTTTGCTTTCGCCTCCTATCGTGACCCAAACCTCACCGCAACGCTTGATGCTTATGGCGAAACCGCCGACTTCCTGAAAAACGTCCAGCTCGACGACGACGAACTGACCCGTGCGCTGATCGGAACCATCGGCGGCATTGACACCTATCTGCTGCCCGATGCCAAAGGCTACACCGATCTGGTGCGCTACCTGACCGGCCATACGCCCGAAAGACGCCAGAAACTGCGCGACGAACTGCTCTCCACCACCACCGCCGACTTCAGAGAGTTCGCCGAGGCCCTCAACATGAAAAATGCGGTCACCTCCGTCCTCGGTTCACCCGAAGAAATCAAAAACAGCGGCATCCTCTTCCAGAACACAACAAAGGTTTTGTAACCGGTTTTTTTCAATCTTCATTTCAACACCATCCCTCGAGACCGGTCTAAGGCAGTAAAGAGAGGAGTGTGAGATGAACGCAAACCTACATCGAGCATTGCACTGGATGCACGATGAAACCGCAACCGTCGGTCATTGGTGCAGTCTGCATATATTGCACGACTACCACTTCTGGCTCTATTTGATGATTGCCGTGTTGACTCTTGCCTTCATTGCTCTTCTGGTCGGTGTCAACGGAAGCGGGGTCACAGGATCGAACTTCCCGTACTATTATTATCCGTACGGCACGTTCTAGAAGAAAAACCGGATTCGCAGTGCTGGAGATCGGCGACTGGATTACGTTAAGCCAACAGCTTTTCGCAAACCTGCCACCTCAGAGGGGGCTAGTTCACGATGTTCGCCGGTACGCAGTGTATCCAGACGAAGCGGGCCCACAGAAACGCGCACCAGACGGACAACTTTACAGTCAAGAACTTCCATCATGCGGCGGATATGGCGATTCCGTCCTTCCCCCAGCGTGAGTGTGTAACCGGGCTGGCTGGCGATCATGCGGCGGAGCGGCTCGACCCGCAGGGCTTTAAGTTTTTCACCGCGGCAATTCAGTCCTTTGATCATCCGGTCGATTTCTCCCGGCGTTAGTTCGCGGTCAATCCAGACCTGATACTTCTTCTCAACGTGATGGCGTGGATGCATCAGGCGGTGCGCCAGATCGCCGTCGTTGGTGATCAAAATCAGACCTTCGCTCATCACGTCGAGCCGGCCGACCGTATAAACCCGACCCGGAATATCCGAAACCAGATCGAGGACACGCTCGCGCCCTTCCGGATCGTCGGAGGTGCAAATGACGCCGACCGGTTTATTGAGCATGACCCAGACCTTTTTATCCAGCTCAACCGGCTTGCCGTCGCAGGTTACTTTCTGAACCGTCGGATCGACCTTGGTACCGAGTTCCGTAACGGNNGTCACCAGCCCGTCGGTAATCAGTTTTTCGCAGGCGCGGCGACTCGCCACCCCGCACTCCGCCAGATATTTCTGTAATCTAATCATAGGACTATCTAACACTCGCTTCGCTCAAGGACGCAAAGTTCGCCAAGGGATATTTCTTCACCAAAATCAAATCTTCGCGTCCTTTGCGACCTTCTATTTGCCTAAGGCTTTTCACAAAAAAAGCCCCGGAAGTACCGGGGCCTTACCGAAATAAGAACAGATGGCTTACTCCGCCGGTTTGGTCTTCACCAGACCGAATCCGCGATCGCCTTCTTTCCATTTACCTTCCGCCTTGAGCTGATCGACGCGCTCGAAACGTTTGAGAACGTTGCGGCGAACCATAATCTTGGCGGCTGATTTCAAACTGGAATGCATTGTCATGGGTTGTCTCCTCAAAAATCATTTTTGTCAAATAAGCGTGAGAGAATAGCGTTTTTGAACTGGTTGTCAAATCATCATCTTCCCTGTTTCCTGCCCCTCATTTTACGTCCAACATAAGAAACCTTGCCCTTTTGGGCCGGTTTTTGAGGCTCCACAGATGATTTCAGCTCATAAAGCTGATCGCGGAGCAGCGCGGCACGCTCAAATTCCAGTTTTTCGGCAGCTTCGAGCATTTCCTGCTCAATTTCACGNNTTTCACGTATCGTGGCGTTGATGTCATAATCCTCCCCGGTTTCGCGCACAATTTGGTCTTCCAGATCCTCGACGTCTTTTTTGAGGTGGCCAAGGCTGTCGGCAATCTTTGTCTGAATCGCCTGCGGAACCACCCCATGTTCCTCGTTGTAGGCAATCTGCTTTTTCCGGCGGTGGTCGGTGATATCAATCATCCGGCGCATCGAACCGGTGATATGGTCGGCGTACAGGATCACCTTGCCGCCGATATGGCGGGCGGCGCGCCCCGCCGTCTGAACGAGCGCGGTTTCCGACCGCAGAAAGCCTTCCTTGTCAGCATCCAGAATAGCGACCAGCGACACTTCCGGCAGGTCGAGTCCCTCGCGGAGCAGGTTAATGCCGATCAGACAGTCAAACTCCGCCTTGCGCAATCCTCGCAGAATTTCAACCCGTTCAATGGCGCCGATTTCGGAATGGAGATACTGTACGCGCAGACCGACCTTTTTCAGATACTCAGTCAAATCCTCGGAAGTACGTTTGGTCAGCGTCGTCACCAACGTCCGTTCGCCGCGCTCGGCGCGAGCGCGGATTTCTTCCATCACGTCGTCAATCTGCCCTTTCAGTGGACGCACCTCAACCGGCGGGTCGATAATACCGGTCGGACGGATCACTTGCTCAACCGGTTTCCCGCCGTGTTCTTTTTCAAACGGACCNNCGACATGCCGCGAACCTGTGGAAGCGTGACGTGCGATTCGTCAATAATGGTCAGAAAATCCTTCGGAAAATAGTCGATCAGGCAGGCCGGTCGCTCGCCCGCTGCACGATTGCCGAGGTGGCGGGAATAGTTTTCGATGCCGCCGCAATAACCAATCTCCTTCAACATCTCCATGTCGTACATCGTCCGCATCCGAATACGTTGCGCTTCGATCAACTTATCGTGATCCTCAAACCACTTCACTCTTTCCTCAAGTTCCTCTTTAATCCGCATAAAAGCGGGTTCCAGCTTTTCCGCCGCCATCACAAAATGTTTGGCCGGAGAAATCGTGATCCGCTCCAGCTCCTCTTCGGTCGCGGCGGTCAGCGCATCAATCCGGCGGATGCTTTCGATCTCGTCGCCGAAAAACGCGACGCGAATGCCGTGCGTGGCGTAGGAGGGAAAAATATCCACCGTATCACCGCGCACGCGGAAGGTTCCGGGCTTCGGCTCATAGTCGTTACGTTCGTACTGAATGTTCACCAGTTTTTCGAGTACGCCATCGNNTCGTTGATGGAGGCGTCCTTTTCGATGAACGTGTCGGTCTGCGGAATGTAGGCTTCGGGCTGATAATAGTCGTAATAGCTGATAAAAAACTCGACGGCGTTGTTCGGAAAAAAGCTCTTCAGCTCGGCATAAAGCTGCGCCGCCAGCGTTTTATTGTGCGAAATCACCAGCGCGGGCTTTCCCTGCTTAGCGATCACATTGGCGATGGTGAAGGTCTTGCCGGAACCGGTCACCCCTTCCAATGTTTGGAACCGCTGACCGCGCTCCAGCCCGGCGCACAGTGCCTCAATCGCCGTCGGCTGGTCGCCAGTCGGCTGATACCCCGAAATAAGCTGGAACGGTGTTTTCACAGAGAGATTTTTACCACTAATTCTCACTAATCGGCACTAATTATAAAGATTCATTCCATTAGTGGAAATTAGTGAAGATTAGTGGTTTAATCCCCGCTTTGAATTTCTGAGGAGGATACCCTTATGGCTGGCGAATATGTTTACAACCTGCAGAATCTGACCAAACAGCACGACAAGAAGACCGTGCTCGACGACGTGACCCTCGCCTTTTTCTTCGGCGCGAAAATCGGTGTGATCGGCGGCAACGGGTCGGGTAAATCGTCGCTCNNCGAAGACACCGAATACATGGGTCAGGTGCAGATCGCCAAGCGGGCGCGCATCGGCTATCTCCCGCAGGAGCCGCAACTCGACAACTCCAAAACCGTTCTGGAAAATGTGATGGAAGGCGTCGCCGCCTCTCAGGCGATTCTCGACCGCTACGACGAAATCTGGGAGCTGCTGGCCGGAGACGTTTCCGATGAAGAATCCGAAAAGTTAAATGACGAAGTAGCCCAATTGCAGGACAAGATCGATACGCAGGATCTCTGGAATCTGGACAATCAGGTTGAAATGGCGATGGNNCGGTCGCGTGGCTCGAAGAATATCTCAAGCGCTATACCGGCACGCTGGTCGTCATCACCCATGACCGCTACTTCCTTAACAACGTCACCGAATGGATTCTCGAACTCGATGCCGGGCGCGCCTTTCCTTATAAAGGAAATTACGAAGCGTGGCTCTCGCAGAAGCAGGCGATGCTCGACGCGCAGAACAAGCAGGCCGCCTCGCGCAGCAAGCTGCTTCAGCGCGAGCTCGAATGGATCCGCACCAACCCGTCCGGCCGCCGCGCCAAGAGCCGCGCCCGCATCCAGAACTACGAACAGCTCGCCAAGCAGGAAATCGATACGCGCGAAGACAGCGTCGAAATCCAGATTCCCTCCGGCGAACGGCTCGGCAACCTCGTCGTACGCGCCGAAAACCTCACCAAAAACTACGGCGAACGCGTTATCTTCGAAAACGGCA
>DINM01000034.1 GCA_002423675.1 Verrucomicrobia bacterium UBA5540 | reverse complement strand
ATCGGACGGAATTTCATTCCCGTCGTCATCCAGCTGCCTGGGACAGAAGCACTGCGCGGAACCGCAGGCCGCTTTGACCGCCTCGAACGCGGGTAGCAGTTCTTCAGAATAGACGCATAGGCAATCGCCGGTCGCGCCGCGCTGGCGCAGCTTTTTGCGGACAAATTTGGCCAGCCGGCACCCCTGTGATTTCCAGATGGAATCCACGCGAATCGTCGTCGCATCCAGCTTGTTNNGTCATATGACGGCAGATCAAACTCTGCGCGCGTTTCCTGATTGTAGACTTTCTGCAGCGCGGTGATTTCTGCATCCGGATGAATCTCCAACAGCCGTTCTTTCAGCGCCTCGACTTTGGACTGCCCGACATTCTTCGCCGTGGCCTGAAGCTGACGGTTGATATTGGTCACACAGATCACATCGTTATCAACAATCGTCAGGTGCCCGACACCGGAACGGATCAATGCTTCTGCACACCAGCTGCCGACGCCGCCGATACCGAATAGAATTACACGGGTTTCTGCGAGCTTTTTGAGCGCCTCCTCACCGATCAGCAGTTCAGTGCGGTGAAATGCCGGATGTTTTTTCATGACATCCTCAGTTGTGTTGAAGAAATGTCTTCGCGGAATTTTTCCTCAGGAACAGCCTCGAACAGCGACTCAAATCCTGCAGGTAAACTGAGATTTTCCAAACATTGGAAATGCGACGAGGGTATCGCGTAACCATTTTCCAAGGTTTGGAAAACTCTTCCTGCGACAAGGAAGGACGTTTCCAATGTTTGGAACTTCTCCCATTCGCCAAGTTTGGCGTAGGCGATCAGGCGTTCGGCGGTGTCGTAGCCGAGAACAAAGGTGGTTTTCGGAAAGAGCTCTGCTTTCTGCACAAAGCGCGGGGCATGCGTGAGCGCGACCGGAATATCGCGGATGACGGAAGCGCGGCGGAGAATTTCTGCGTCCGGAATGTCCGGCTTGTCGACGTTGGCGCAGGAGAGTTCAAAGACGCCGCGCAGACCGGTAATTTCTTCCGCAACTTTCAATAGATTGAGATGGCCTTGATGAACCGGGTTGAATGAACCCGGAAGCAACAGTCCGCGCTCCGCGCCGACGGCCTGTACAATCAGGACGAGAAGCCATTCACTGAGAAGCTTCTCCTGCTCCGCGCGTGAGGTTTTAGAGAAGTAGAGTGCGTAGAGTTTTTCAGCTTCGGCGGTTTTGATGCAGATGAAAGCGCGGTCATCGCCCTTTCGTTCACGATTCGTCTGCAACGCGGCTGTGCACCCGATTCCAATGTTTGGAACTTTTTCGTCGGAATGTTCCAAACATTGGAAAAATGCTTTTTCAGTGAGTGCGCGGGCGGTTGCAGGAGAAACGGAGTGTTCCGCTTTTTCGCCGAGAAAACGTTCGAGCGCTTCCGGCGAGTATGGAATCTGCGCGTCGGCGATGAAACGCGACGCACCGGGTCTGGAGAGCAGAGCATTGAGCCGACCCGATCCGCCGCCGGTAGTGACGAGCACCGCCCGGAAGCCGGAATTCAAAATACGCTCTATGCGGCTGGAGTTCAGAGTTCGGAGTTCCTGGTTCGGGGTTCCGAAACTTCTGTTACTTAATCACAGAAACTTCGGTAATGGTGATGGTTTCTTTGGGTACGTCACCGGAACCGGTGGGGGTGTTGCGGATGGCATCGACGACGTCCATGCCTTCGACAACTTTCCCGAAGACGCAATAGCCCCAGCCCTGCTGGGTCGGCGCTTTGAAGTCGAGGAAGCCATTGTCGACGACGTTGATGAAGAACTGAGCCCCGGCACTGTGCGGATCGGAAGTGCGGGCCATGGCGATGGAGCCACGGATATTTTTGAGTCCGTTGTCGGCTTCGTTTTCAACCGTCCATGGCGCTTTTTTCTGATTCATGTCGGCGGTCATTCCGCCGCCCTGGATCATGAAGCTGCTGATGACGCGGTGAAAAATGGTGCCGGTGTAGTGACCGCTTTCAACATATTTCAGGAAGTTGGCGACGGTTTTCGGGGCTTTTTCGCTATCGAGTTCGAGTTTGATATCGCCTTTGGTGGTTTTCATCAGAATCATGGTTTTTGTTTCCTTCGTTATTTCCGGTTGCACGTCCGGCTTTGTCGTCACACCCGCACCCGTTCCCGGGCTGGAGCAGCCAGCCAAAAGAAGGGTTGCGACGAACAATCCGAACAGCGATTTCAGGTTGTTTTTCATGAGCAAAAACCTATTGGTGTTTGGGCCGGTTGTCTATAAAGTTCGTGTTCAATTTACGGAGGAACCCGGCTGTGAAAAACGAAGCGTCTGCCATTCTGTTAATCTCCTGTTCCGATCGGCAGGGGATTGTCTGCGCCGTGACCGATTTTCTGATGCGTCACAACGGCAATATTATTGATCTGGAACAGCACACGGATGCCGAGGAGAAGGTTTTTTTCATGCGCGTCGAGTGGGAGCTGGCCGGGTTCGGCCTGCCCCGCGATCAGATCAGTGAAAAGTTCGGCCTGATTTCCGCACGGTTTGAAATGAAGTATGAGCTGCATTTTTCGGACTACAAACCGCGCATGGCGATTTTCGTTTCTAAATTCCCACACTGCCTGCTCGACCTGCTGGCGCGGCGAAACTCCGGCGATCTGAATGCCGAAATCCCGCTAATTATAAGCAACCACCCCGATCTCGAGCCGGTTGCGCGAATGCACGGCATTGATTTTCACTGCATTCCGATTTCGAAAGAAAACAAAACGAAGCAGGAAGAAAAACAGCTGGAACTGCTGAAACAGTATAATATTGATGTGATTGTGCTCGCGCGCTACATGCAGATCCTNNAAGATTGTCGGCGCGACCAGCCATTATGTGACCAGCGATCTAGACGAAGGACCGATTATTGAGCAGGAAGTGATGCGCGTTACGCATAAAGATTCCGTCGAAAGCCTGATCCGCAAAGGTCGTGATCTGGAGAAACTGGTTCTGTCGCGCGCTGTCTGGGCGCATCTGCAAAATAAAGTACTGGTTTATAAAAACCGGACGGTGGTTTTCGGCTGATATGACGAAAGCCTACAGACAAAACCGCCGTCCGCTCGAAGCCGGTGCTTTCCGAGCCGTACTGGCTGTGATTCCCCGTCTGCCGCGCAGAG
>DINM01000038.1 GCA_002423675.1 Verrucomicrobia bacterium UBA5540 | reverse complement strand
CACGGACAGTGGTTTTCAACGAGCCCGTCGGGTGTCAGCTCAAATTTGGTGCGCATGCCGCGAATGCCGATGGCCAGCTCGCCGGAGATAAACGGGTGGTCGTACTCCAGTTTTTCCACCACACCGCGCTCAAACAGCAATTTACCGTCGCGAAACGACTTCCAGCCGGCCCAGTCCTGTAAAATTTTCTGTGTAAACGGTAATGCCATAACGTTTATCTGGAATACTGAATTATTGGGGGCCCAACACCATTATTCCGAACCTCCTGCATTCCACTATTCCGTGCTCAACTGTGCATAAAGAAATGCATCCCATTCTTTCCAAACCTTGGAAAATTGCGAGCTGTTTTTTCCAATGTTTGGAAATTTATTCGGCCGGTTTGCGAGCGGTGAGGAGGAAGACAGAATAGTCGCATCTGTTTTTATGTATGCAGCCCGCTGTTGTCGTGGTGATTTCCACCACACCGTGTTCGCGGAGTTTTTTGCATCAGCTCTGCACGAGCACTTCCGCGATGACCCGATCCGGTATCTTCCCCGTGAAAAGTGCGTTTTCAGTCTGGAGCGTGATGCAATGCTATGTCGCTGAAGATAAGATCAAACGGTCTAGAGAACAGCCTATGCCTCGAACGGAAATTTGTATTGGATGAGGTTTTGTTCGTCGCGGATCTGGATAAGCTGTTTCTGGAGAGCTTCGTCGATGGGCGCGCCTTTGTCTTTTCGAGCGAGTTCGGCAAGGTTTTCTTTTTCGCCGCAGGTATAGATGCGTTCGGCGCCGGGGGCTTTTTGCGAGGCGCGCAGTTCGCGCAGGATGTCCCCGGCGGTTTTTTTGAAGTCGGCGAGGTCGCAGAAATGTTCAATATCGATGGCGAGGAAAAAGTGACCGAGCGCGTAGGGCCGGCGCGAGCCGTCGTCGGCCAGTCCGCTGAGCTGTTTGAGGAAGGCTCCCTGCTGGAGTGTGGCAGAGAGGAGTTCGACAACGGTGGCGAAGCCGTAGCCTTTGTAGCCGCCGGTTTCTTCGCCGATGCCGCCGATAGGGGCGAGCGCGGCTTCGCCGGTAACGAGATCTTTGAGGATTTGTACAGAGTCGGTTTTGGTTTTCCCATCGCGTCCGATAACGAGGCCGGGCGGGCAGTCTTTGCCTTCACGGGCGTATTGTTCGATTTTTCCGCGTTGGATGATAGATGTGGCGTAGTCGTTGGTGAAGGGGAAGCCTTCGTCGGTGGGAATGCCGAAGACCATAGGATTGGTGCCGAGCATGTTTTCGACACCAAAGGTGGGGGCAATGGAGGGGCGCGCATTCGTGCCGGTGAGACCAATCATTCCGGCGTTGCAGGCCATGATGGGGTAATACGCGGCGAAGCCGTAGTGAGTGGAGTTGCGGGCGACGACCATGCCGAGGCCATAGGTTCGCGCTTTTTCGATGGCCATTTCCATACAGCGTTTACTGATGACCATACCCATGCCATGGTGACCGTCGATAACGGCGGTGGCGGCAATGTCGCGGACAATTTCAATTTCGGTGACTGGCTGCTGTATTTTCTGTTTGACGATGCGGTCGTAGTAAATGGATTTCAGACGGCCGGTTCCATGGGAGTCGATGCCGCGCTTGTCGGAGGTGATGAGGACGTCGGCACAAATGCGGGCATCGTTTTCCGGTACACCGATAGCTTTAAAGGTGTCGACCATAAAGGCTTCGAGTAAATCAAAAGGAACCCAGGTTTTTTTAGGCATCATTTATCCTTCTACTACGGATTGGATGGTTTTTTCGAAGAGCCGGAGGCCCTCTTCGAGCGGGTGTTTCTTTTCGACGAGTTCACAGGCGGCTTTAGACATGCGCTCAGCGAGTGCTCTATCTGTTAAAAGCCACTCTACACTTTGTGTAAAGAGTTCCGGCGTATCGGCAACCAGGCAGTTTACGCCGGTTTGTGCCTCAAGGCCTGCAACGCCTAGCGAGGTGGAAACGACAGGTAGTCCGCCGGCCATAGCTTCCAGTACTTTCAACCGCATACCAGAACCGAGTCGAATGGGGGAAACTAATACCCTCGCCTGATTTCGATACGGGCGAATATCCTCTACTTTTCCGGTAACTACAATGCGATCATCTTTTTCAGCCAGCCGGCGGATGCATGCCCGAGGGCTGGATCCAACAATGTAAAATTTGACGTCCGGCCGGCGTTCGCGGAGTTTCGGCCAGACGTGGTGATAGAACCACTCGACACCATCTTCGTTGGCGGGATCGTCCATGAACCCTGTGAGCAGTACGATAGGCTCTTTCTTAACCGCCGGTTTTTCTTGGATGTAATCGATGTCGATTCCGGATGGAACAACGGAGATCGCAAGATCCTGCGCATAATACTGCATAGTAAAACGATCTTGAGGGGTCAGAACTAATATGCGGTCAGCACTCCGATACATATTAAATTCGTATTTCTGGAGTCCGCGTAGTTGAGGAATGCTTTTAAGATGCAGTTTTAGCCGAACCTCCCCGAGCTCTCTATATTTTTCATATGAAGCTGTAACGCACCGATGACAGGATATGATCGTGTGAACTGCCGATAGATAGGGATTTTTATGGAGATATTGCCCCATCTCTGAAAATTCAGCGATGATCAGGTCGTATTTCCCCTGCTCAGCGACTTCACCAACCTTTTTCACCATTTCTTTTGAATAACTTTTCCAGAAAACTGCAGGTCGGCTTAATGAAAGATAATCATGGAATGCACGGATAAAAATATTCCGTTTGGGATGAGGTAGAGTGTGGAGATCGCACAATAGAGGACGCAACGATTCGATTTGTTCATCGGTTTCTCTGTTAATAAACGCTAAAAGACCAACTTTATGGCCACATTCAGACAGATATTTAATCCGCTGATAAATGATCCGGTGCCCTCCGGCCACTTCGGCGTGGGGAAGCTTGCTCGTAAGAAAAAGTATTTTCATGACAACGCAGGTTTCAGTACAGCTCCTGTACTAATTCCATGAATTCCTCTGGCGTATAATCGTTCAATGGCCGGCCGGATTCTTTGATGCTTTCTTCAATCCGGCAGCACATTTTCTGCAATGCTTCGTGAGTTTCCCCTGATCCCATCATTACCCGAAACTGTTCTGCATTGGTGACCCGGATATGTCCATCTTCTGCATCAAATCCAACTCCTAGAAGCCCAATTACCCGGCTCTGTCCGCTTGCTCTCATCTCTTTTTATCCGTTCCCTCTTGCACTCAGCGGAAATCTCTGGCTTATTTTCCGTTCTTCTGCCCGATGGTGTAATGGTAGCACAGCAGACTCTGAATCTGCTTGTCTAGGTTCAAATCCTAGTCGGGCAACCATTCTTTCCCTACGAAACCCGTATCGGCATCAGTACATACAGGAACGGAACGCTGGTTTTAATGACACCCGGGCTCAGTTCGTCGGAGAGTTCAAAAAAGATTTCGTCGGAATCGAGATGGCGTAGAGGTGCCATGAGAAATCCGGGATTGAACGCGATTGAAATCTCTTTTCCGTCATATTTTACAGGAATCGTTTCGCGCGCTTCACCGATTTCCGGGCTGTTTGTGACTAATTCGAGTTTATTTGATCCAAAGTTTAATCGTACAGAAGCCGTCTGGTCATCGGTAAGCAGTGATACGCGACGGGCAGCATTCAGAATAGTTTCTCGATCTATAGCAACACGCTCTTCGCATTGAGACGGGATGACCTGCTGAAAGTTGGGATACGTTCCTTCTATCAGTTTTGAAATGATCAGGATTTGGTCAAAATCGAAGGCAATCTGGGTTTCTGCCACACGAATTCTCAAAATTCCTTCATCGCTAAGTGTTTTAATCAGCTCATTCAGTGTTTTGGTAGGAACGACCAAATTAGCTTCTGCATCTTCTGAAAATTCAATTTCCTGCTCAACCAAAGCGAGACGCCGCCCGTCAGTCGCTACAACCGTCAATTTTTCATCTTTAAAGCTCAGTAAGGCTCCGTTAAGGATATAACGGGTTTCGTCCGTTGAGGAGGCATAAGAGACCTTCTGAAGCATATCCCGAAATACATCCTGATCAATCGTGTAAACTGTGCTCTCTTTAAACTCTGGAAGTGGGGGAAAATCATCTTCCGGTAAACCGACCAGTTTAAAGAAGGATGGTCCCGAACGGATGGTGGCAACGTCTTTAGCATCCACTTCAATTTCAACGGATCCGCTCGGCAGCTCCCGGCAAATGCTGAAAAACCGACGGGCCGGAAGAGTGGTTCCGCCATCTTCACTGATTTCAGCAGAAGCATTTGTTTTGACACAAACTTCCATGTCGGTCGTTGTCAGTGAAAGGGTATCCCCTTCGGCCTTTAAAAGAACATTTGAAAGGATCGGAAGCGTACTGCGCTGTCCAACGATCGATTGAACTTTTTGAAGCGCTTCAAGCAAGGCATCTTTTTCAACTGTAAGCTTCATCAACAACCCTCCAGATTTAATAGGATTATAAATCTATATAAACCGTCTTATTATTACTACTGTAAATAGACCCTTCCGTCAGTCTATTTTTCACTTCAACCCGGTCGGGTTACTGCACTTAGCACTGTGGATATCTCTGTGGAAAAATCGAGCATAAATCCGCTCTGTTTTCAGTAATCCGAAGTTATTGTTTGTATCCCCAGTTTATCCACAGGAAGAAAAAAAGTTATCCCTAAAGTAATCAGCGGGTTTTTTGTGCACTGTGAGTCACGCGCTGACGAAGCAAAGAAAGGGTTTGACGAAGCTTTAAATCTTCAACCTGCTTCTGTTCGACCTGCTGGCAGGCATGCACGATTGTGGCATGGTTGCGACTGAACGCCTCGCCGATCACCGGGAAGGACTGGTTTGTCATCGTACGAGACAAATACATAGCAACTTGGCGAGGCCAAGCTATATTTTGCGGCCGCTTCGGTCCAATCAGGTCTCCCAGACGGATATCAAAATGTTCTGCCACCAGCTTCTGTATTCCTTCGATGCTGACGGCCTGTTTTTGTTCCTGATCGAGCGTATCGCGCAGAAGATATTCCAGTTTCGACCGATCCAGCGTTTGTCCTGTCAGTGAAACATAGGACGCCACACGGATCAACGCGCCTTCCAAACGCCGGATATTGGATGAAATCCGCTCAGCAATATAGAAAAGAAGATCCTGATCGATTGCCAGATTCAACTGCTCACATTTCTTGCGCAGAATTGCTACACGTGTCTCGACATCCGGGCTTTCCAGCTCAACAACCAGCCCCCACTCAAAACGTGACACTAGACGCGGAGCCAACCCCGCTAATTCTCCGGCGGGGCGGTCTGATGTCATCACAATCTGTTTATGATTTTCAAAAATCGCATTAAACGTATGGAAAAATTCTTCCTGCATTCGCTCTTTGCCGGCGAGAAAATGAATATCATCGATCAGTAAGGCGTCTGTTGTCCGGTATTTTTTACGGAATTTGGCCAAAGAATTGGTCTGCAGAGCCTCAATATACTCATTCGTAAACGACTCGCAGGTCGTATAGCACACCTTGCCGCGCGAATTCTTTGAATGAATAAAATTTCCGATCGCCTGCATCAAATGCGTTTTTCCTAAACCGACATCGCCATGAATAAAAAGCGGATTATAAGCTCTGGATGGCGACTGCGCCGATGCCAGTGACGCAGCATGCGCAAACTGATTAGATGGTCCCACTACAAAGGAATCAAACGTATAGTTTTTATTGAGATTTGTTTCCGTAGGCCTTTTAGGAGAGAGGATCGAATGGCGCCTCTCCGGTTTTTCTTCCGGCGGTTCCCCGATCAGAGAATAATCCACCGTCAAATCAATCTGCATCTCATGACCGGAAACCACCGTCAGCGCTTTTCGAATCAACGGCAGATAATGCTCCTCCAGCCACGACTGATAAAAATCATTGCCAACAACAAGGACGACCTTGTCATTTTCAATGCTGCGGCACTGAATTACAGCGATCCACTTCTCGAAAATATCCTTCGGAAGAGTATCCTCTAAATGACGGCAGGCTTCTTTCCAAAGCGTATCTTTATCTTTGCGCATAGGCCCCCAAATCGGCACATTAGAAAACAATTAACAAATTAACGGGAGATACTGACAGGTTATCAACAAGCTCCTTCTTTTCCGCTTTCGCGACGTGAAGAAGCTAGTCGAGAAGGCACAGATGCCTCAAGGGCAAAGCCGGAAACGGCAGAAAAAAAAGAACCGCACACAAGATGCAGTTATTAAAATGGAAAACAGCACAAAATACCGCTCAAGATCCGGAAAAATAAATGCTCATAAAAAGAACATAATTTCTGTAAATCACCCTCTAACAGAAGCTTTACGAAAATGAAAAAAGACCGGCTCCCTCACATAGTTATCAGCAGCGCAAAAACCTCCGCCGATATCCGTTATTTGTGCGGCGCGGAACCCCCTGAAGTCGCGATGCTTATCCAAACCGGCCGCCGTGGAACACTCCTGGTTTCCGAAATGGAATACAACCGACTCTGCCGAACCGTCAAACGCGGCATCACCGTTCTGCATCCGGAAATCATCGGCTCCTCCTGGAAAAAAGGAGCGGTCGACTGGATCAAAAAATGCACAGACCAAAAAAATCTCATCGTCAGCGCCGACTTTCCGATCGGCCTCGCCGAAAAATTGCGCCGCGCCGGATTCAAACTGAATATTTCCGAAGAAGCGCTCTGCCCACAGCGCGAAATCAAAACCGCTGACGAAATTTTAGCCGTACAAAATGCCCAGCGCGCCGCTGTCGCTGCCACAAACACCGCCATCCGGCAGATCGAGTCGTCAGAAATCGGCAAAGACGGAATCCTGTGTTGCGGAAAAACCATCCTCACCTCCGAAATCGTGCGCGCCACCATCTGCCACACCTTGCTCGACCGTGAATGCATCGCGCCCGAAACCATTGTCGCCTGCAGCGAACAATCGGCCGATCCGCACGAACGCGGAAACGGCCCGCTCCGCGCCGGACAGCCCATCGTCCTCGACATTTTTCCGCGCTCAGCCGCAACCAGCTATTGGGGCGACATCACCCGCACCGTCTGCCGCGGCCCCGCATCTGCCGCACTCAAAAAAATGTACAACGCCGTTAAAGCGGCTCAAACCGCCGCACTCAAAACGGTAAAAGCCGGTGCATGGACCGATGCCATCCATAAAGCCGCCGCTGACGAAATGGAAAAACGCGGATACAAAACGGGAACCGTTGATGGCCGACCGCAGGGATTCATCCACGGAACCGGCCACGGTGTCGGGCTTGAAATCCACGAAGCACCGCGCGTCTCCTCCGCGAACCATCAAAAATTGCGCGCGGGAATGATCATCACCATCGAACCGGGACTCTATTATTCCGACCTGGGCGGCATCCGCATCGAAGACACCGTCGCCGTCACCAAAACCGGCTACCGCATGCTCGCCCCCTGCCCCAAACGTTTCGAAATCTAAAGAGTTCCTTCTTCTAACATTGACGGAGGATTGCGTTAGGGCTTTGCAACAACAGCAAAAGAGTTAGACTGGCCGCGAAAATTCCTCAGTGTGGACAAATCGCATTCTGGTAAAAATCGAGACGAACGATTACGTATAGCTGAAATTCCGGAAAGGAGTACATCGTGAATACAAACCATCAAACCAAAGCCATTGCTTCTCTGCGGATTACCTTCGGGTTCGTTTGGGCGATTGATGCGCTGTTTAAGTGGCTGCCGGCATTCGCCAACAACTTCGCAGGCTATATTCAGGAAACAATGGATGGACAGCCGGCTCTCATTCAGACGTGGCTTCATTTTTGGCTCAACTTGGTCAGTGTGGACCCGCTCCTGTTTGCACGTCTCGTTGCGTTGGGAGAAACGGCCGTTGCCATCGGCTTAATTTTCGGGCTTTTCAGCAATCTGACCTATGCTGTCGGAGCGCTTCTTTCCTTCACCATCTGGGCGGTTCCAGAGGGCTTTGGCGGTCCTTATGCAGCCGGGTCCACGGACATCGGTACAGGGATCATCTACATGTTTGTTTTTGCCGCCTTATACCTGTTGTCCGCCGGGCAGTATTATGGACTGGATAAAACCCTGCGGACAAAACCGGGACGCTTGCGCAGCTCCTCTTCTGCGCCAGGAAACTAAAAACCCGGTCACCGCATACTCGCCCTTGCCCAAACGCTTCGAAATCTAAAAGAGAAACGCATTGCGACAGAATTTTCGGTAAAACCATTTTTGTAATCACACCAGAGTCGCAGGTAATGTTTTACCCACAAATGATTTTGCCATAATCCGGTAGCTGAGAGTCGGCGCCGCAGGATTTGCTTTTAATTCTGAAAATGATTTTGTCGGCCATGATTTTGTTCATGACTTCTTAAACGCGGGCGAGCTGCGGAAGCAGATCGAAATGTTTATCCCGCGAGCAGAGAATCAGATCGTGCTGAACCGCCAGCGCGGCAATCCAGATATCGTTGGTCGGGATCGGCTTGCCTAAAAGACGGAGCTGAGCAAAAACGGCGGCAAACTGATGCGTCGTATTTTCGTCCGGATAAAGCACCTCAACCCGGACAGAATTTAAAAACAGCGTTAAGGAACGTTCATTTTTCCGGGCTTTTGTACCGCAAAGAAACCCGGCGCGCAGTTCGGCCAGCACGGCGAAAGGCAGGTAAATTTTGCGGGCCTGCTGAATCACGCGAACGGCCTGCTCGTTGCCCTTGCAAAAGGCCGAGTAAAAATTGGTATCGAGCAGCACGTTCATTTCCACAGATCCTCATCCACCTGCTCAAACGCGCCCATCGCCCGCTCAAACGCCTTGTCTTCCACCCACGACCCGGCCAGAGAATCCAGATCATGGAAAACCAGCGGCGAATCTTTAGCACCCGCTGCGTGGGAAAGCGCATCGAGAACCACATAGTTCAGACTGCACTCCTCCTTCACCGCCAGTTCGCGCAGCTTGGCATCCACCTCCTCCGGAACCTGCCGGATCGTATATTGAATAGAAGCCTTCTTTTTCATGCAGGCACTTTAATTAAAATGTGCAGGCACTGTCTACCGAAAAGATAAACGACGGATCTACTCAGGCTGTTTTAGCCCGAATTCCACGGCCAGCGCCTCACCCTGTTTAATTTGGTTGGAGGTCATACTTTTCTTCAAATCCGCCAAATTTATTATCGCGGATTCATCTTTTTGTGCTGAGGCTAAAACAAAAAAGGCGTATGCCTTCACTAAATCCTTAGAAACCCCCAGAGCATTTTCGTAACACCACGCTAAATTATTTTGAGCTGATGCATATCCCTGTTCTGCTGATTTTTTAAACCACCGAACCGCTTCTGTGTAATTTTTTTTGACGCCAGTTCCATCAAGGTAGCAATTTCCCAAATTTTGCTGAGCTCTTGCGTGACCGTGTTCAGCAGCTTTGCGATACCAAACTACCGCCTCATTGTAATTTTTTTTGACGCCGCGTCCTTTATCGTAACAAACACCAATACTATATTGAGCATCTACAAGATCTTGTTCAGCAGCTTTTTGAAGCCAGAAGAATGCCTCGACATAGTCCTGCGGAACACCTACTCCGTGATAATACCGAAGACTCAGATTATATTGGGCGAGCACATGATCCTGTCGTGCAGCCTTTAGATACCACTCCGCAGCTGTGGTGTAATTTTGATCTANNGTCGTAGCAATAACCCATCTTAAATTGAGAATCAGGATATTCTTGATTGGCAGATTTTTTATACCACATGACGGCTTGAGAATTATTTTGGGTGATTCCGGTGCCGTTTTGGAGGCACATTCCCAGATGATATTGGGCGATTTTATTCCCTTGCGTTGCTGCCTTTTGAAACCACCCTACGGCCTCCTCAAAATTTTTATCAACACCCTGGCCGTTTTGGTAACACCACCCCAAATTATTTTGAGCTTTCGCATCACCTTGTTCTGCGGCTCTCCGAAACCATTCGACGGCGGAGTAATAATCTTGTTGAACTCCGTGTCCGGTATAGTAGCCCATCCCTAAATTATATTGAGCTGAAACGTGTCCCTGTTCAGCGGCTTTCCGATACCAATCCATCGCTTGAGTGTCGTCTTGCTCGATACCATTTCCACTTTCATAACAAAGGCCAAGATTATATTGAGCGGCTAGATTATTGTTTCTGGCACTTTTAAAAAACCAGACAACGGCCTGAGCACGATCCTGCAAAACACCCTCTCCTTCGTAATAGCAAAGCCCTAGCTGTAATTGGGCCTCGGAATGGTCTTGCGCGGCAGCTTTTCTGAACCATTTTAGCGATTCGGCGGGATACTTTGAGGCACCCGCTCTAGATTTATAACAAACTCCTAGGCGGAACATGGCATCAGAATTCGATTGTTCAGCAGCCTTTTTGTACCAAGAAATCGCAGCTGAATAATCGCGAGGAACCCCAAACCCATTTTCGAAGCAAAGTCCCAAATTATGTTCGCCTTCAGAGTCATTTTGTTCGGCAGCTTTTCGAAACCAAACCACAGCCTGATTATAGTCCTGATCAACCCCATTCCCGTCGTAGTAACAACACCCTAATTTGTTTTGAGCTGAGATTTGACCTTGTTCTGCTGCGGCACGATACATCTTTACTGCGAGAACTGCATCCTTGGGAGTTCCCAAGCCCTGTTCAGAGCAATTTCCAAGATTATAACACCCGTTCAGTTGGTTTTGTTCGGCGGCTTTACGGTACCAAAGAACAGCATTTGTATAGTCTTGCCGGACACCTTTCCCGAAAAAGTAACAATCCCCTAAATTATTTTGAGCATCGGCATCGTTTTGCCCGGCGGCCAGCTGATACCAATACACGGCGTTGGTGTAGTCTTGCTGGACTCCTTTGCCAGTATCGTAAAAATATCCCATATAAAACTGAGCATCTCGATCGCCCAGTTCAGAGGCTTGCCGGAGCCATTTCGCAGCTTCTTTATAATCCTGCACCACGCCATTCCCGTTTTTATACCGGATGCCGAGATTATAGGCTCCATCGGAGTCCCCCATTTCTGCCGCTTTTCGATAAAGCTCTACCGCTTTCGCATCATCATGAGGCACGCCGTTTCCATCTGCATAACAGACACCCAGATCATTGATGGCGTGTGCATAATTCTGTTCAGCGGCCAACTGATACCATCGAACCGCCGCGTCGTAGTCTTTGGGCACGCCGGTTCCGTTGTAAGAGAAAATTCCCATGTAATCTTGTGACGCGGGATCGCCTTGTTCGGCTGCCTTTTTGAACCAAATGGCCGCTTCTGTATAATCTTGAGGCGCGCCTTGTCCGGTTTTATAAAAATATCCCACATTAAATTGCGCTTGGAGATGCCCCTGATCTGCGGCCAACCGATACCACTTTATTGCCTCTGAATAGTTTTGATCCACCCCTCGAGCGTGGTCGTAACAACGCCCCAGACTGCATTGGGCATCAGCTAAACCTTGTTCTGCGGCCTTTTGATACCACCGAACAGCTTCAACAAAATTAGTAGAGGTACCTGTTCCGCTGTCGTAACAATCGCCTAGTCGATTTTGTGCCAGCGCGTATCCGGCCTCTGCCGCCTTTTGATACCAACCAACAGCCTCTGCGCAATCTTGCGTTACTCCGAACCCGTTTTCATAACAGAAGCCGAGATTATACTGTCCTTCCGGATCATTTTGCTCGACGGCTCTGCGATACCACACTACAGCCTCTTTATAATCCTGTTCGACGCCGGTTCCGTAATAGTAACAATCACCCAGATTATTTTGAGCCCGCGTATGACCCTGTTCTGCGGCCTTGCGATACCATGCCACCGCGCCTTCATAATTTTGCTGAAAAATTATTCCATTCGCATAGGAAAGACCTAAAAGAAATTGAGCATCTGAATCGCCTTGGTTTGCTGAGCGCTGAAGCCACCATAAAGCTTGCGTGTAATTTTGCGGAACTCCGTTCCCGTTATAAAAACAAAGTCCCATATAATACTGCGCAACAGAATTTTCCTGTCCCGTAGCCCGCAAAAACCANNGTAGTCTTGCGCGGTTCCCCGGCCATTATAAAAGCAGATTCCCAACAGAACTTCGGCATCGACAAAATCCTGATTTGCGGCCTTTTGGATCCACTCAACAGCCTGTTCCAGATCCTGTTGAACATAAAGCCCGTTGTAATAGAATCGGCCTAAAGCATGTTGGGCAAAAGCTAATCCCTGTTTTGCTGAAAGTTGATACCACTCGAAGGCTTTCGCAAAATCCTGTTCCACGCCGCGTCCGGTTTCATAACAAAACCCTATTTGTGCCTGTGCTGCCGCCAAATTTTGTTCGGCAGCTTGTTGGAAAAAGCTCAAAGCTTTTACATCGTCACGAGATACGCCATATCCGTTGAAATAGCAGAGACCCAGTCCATATAAACCTTCCGGTAAATTCTGACCGGCGGCGTTTTTAAACCATACAAATGCTTTGTCATAATCTTGTCCTGTGCCATCCCCTTGGGCGTAACACATTCCAAGATAATACTGGGCCAAGGCAACGTTCTGCTCAGCAGCTTTTTCGAACCAAAAAAAGGCCGTTTCATTGTTTCGAGAAATGCCGGTTCCAAAATAATAACAAATCCCCAGATTTTTCTGAGCCACAGCCAATCCTTGTTCTGCGGCCTTTTGATACCATTTAACGGCCTCTACAAAGTTGGTTTGGATGCCCTGCCCTTGAGCGAAGCAATCACCGAGATAATTTTGTCCTTCGGCACTTCCCCGATTTGCCGCCTTTTGGAACCACCATGCGGCGGTAGCATAATCTTGAGGAACCTTTTTACCCTCATAATAGTAACGTCCGGCTTTGGTGTAAGCCCATGGTTGTGAGGCAAGATAGCCGACGAAAATTAAAAAAATGACCGTAATAATCAAAGGAAGTCCGACAAACACCCAAAGCAGAACCTTCTTTTTCTTCATTTCGCGTCCATTCGTGTGATTCGTGGGCTATTTCTCCCGCGTGATATCGGCGCCGAGGGCGCGGAGGCGGTCGTCGATGGCTTCGTAGCCGCGGTCGATGACCTGCGCGTTTTCAATCACACTGCGCCCTTCGGCGCAGCAGGCGGCAATCAGCATCGCCATGCCGGCACGAATGTCCGGGCTGCTGAGCCGCGCGCCGTGCAGTTTGGAGGCGCCGCTGACGACGACGCGGTGCGGGTCGCACTGGATAATGTTCGCACCCATCGACATCAGGTTGTCCACGAAGTACATGCGGCTCTCGAACAGCTTTTCGAAAAAGAGCATCTGCCCCTGCGTTTGCGTTGCCAGCACGATCAGTACACTCATCAGGTCGGACGGAAACGCGGGCCAGATGCCGTCTTCGATTTTCGGCGTGAAGTTTCCAAGATCCGGAACAGTCATACGACTGGTTTCATTTTTAAATTTTAAAACAGCATCCTCGATACTCCAGTTGACGCCGAGCTTGGCGAATCCTTTTTCGAGCACGTTGAGGGTGACGATGTCGCCCGGATCGGGAATTTCCAGAGAACCGCCGGTGACGGCGGCGGCGGTGAGGAAGCTGCCGGTTTCAATGTAGTCGGGCTGAATCGTGTGTTCCGCACCGGCCAGCAGTTTGACGCCGCGAATGTGTAGCCGGTTGGTGCCGATTCCGGCGATGTCTGCGCCCATTTTAACCAGAAGCTGAGCCAAATCCTGCACATGTGGTTCGCAGGCGGGGTTGAAA
>DINM01000115.1:24979-26606 GCA_002423675.1 Verrucomicrobia bacterium UBA5540 | reverse complement strand
ATGACCCGGCTGTGGAAGCGGGCTTTATACCCATACCGTCGACGACCGATTCCGCGCGCGCGCCATGTCTGATAAAACATCTCCTTTGAGCGGGTGGAGGAGACGCTTCCGACATAGTAACGATAGCGCTGTAAGCAGTCAGGAAGATTGGCGAGAGAGCCGTATTGAAGCAGTTTGAAGAAAAACAGCGTGTCTTCCGCACAGCGCACCTGATCAAACCAGCTGAATTCGCCGGGAAGCCGATTCCGATCCACCATCAGCGTCGGAATCTGAATCGGCGCGGCGGTGTAAAGCAGGTCGTACAGTTTTTCCGGTTTAACCGGAAATGTTTTCCGTCCGATTTCCTTTCCGTATTCATCAATCTGGATGGTCTGCGTGCCGAGGCCGATGATCTCCGGATGCGCCTGCAGATAGTCCACCTGACGCTCGAAACGCTCCGGCAGTGCGATGTCGTCGCTATCCATTACAGCAATGTAACGGCCGCGCGCGGAGGACAGCCCAAAATCGCGAGCACCTCCGACTCCGGAATTTTCCGGGGTTTGGAAAACCCGGATTCTGGAATCTTTCTGACTCCACTCCTGAAGCCGCTTAAAGGTTCCATCGNNCCAGAGCAGTCGTCCACAGCAATCAGCTCCCAGTCGGTCCGCGTTTGAGCACGGATCGATTCGATTGCTTCATCAAGGAAGCGGCGCGCATTGTAGGCCGCCATGATGACACTGATTAACGGCTCTTCCATGAAGGAATCCTCCGCAAAAGATCAAACAGGGGATGAATAAAGCGATAGGCTTTCAGTCCGCACCACATGAGCAGATAGCTCGATTTTTCCCGCAGATTCGCCATTTCGAAGAACCCGGGCGGAAGCGGGGCATCCGGCGCGAGGCGTCCGGTATTCGCAAGATCTGCGGCGGTTTCATACAGACGGAAACAGGAGTAGCGGTGCGCCGCATTGTGCGCTGCAAGAAACTCGCGGATGNNCCTCGTCGCTGAGCGCGGCGAGAAAGGCATCCAGCTCCGCGAAATTGCTGAATCGGCGGAAGTCGATGAAGCAGTTTTCGGGAACATATTTTTCGATATTGCACGCGCCGTAATAGATCGGCACACAGTCGGCCGCCATACAGTCGAAGAGTTTTTCGGTGACGTAGCCGCTCGACCAGACCGGATGATAGAGGTTCTCAAAACAAAGGGCATAACGGTATTGCCGCAGGGTATCCAACTTGGACTCAACCCTTCCCTTATGGCCGGGAACATTCATGGCGGGGAACCCGTTCACATCCATATCGAGCTGTCCATGCGCATGAAACCACCGGGCGGCGGAACGGCGCAGGGAATAAAGCTGACCTATGATTGGCGAATATTTGTCACCCACAATCTGGCAGAGTGCCTGACGGCGGACAGCAGGATCGGGAAGCGGAGTCCCGCTTTCGGGGAGAACGCCATGTACAGCGNNACGACCGTATCTGCATCCGGCTCTTCAACCTGCGTCCATATCGCGACGGCATCCTGTCCAGCCAGCGGGATATTAAAGCGTGGCTCGCGCATATAAGCATAGACGATGTTAATTTTCTTCATGGTGAACAGACCGCTTAAAAACAAGGAAAGACAGCAACACGATTGTTCCGGCACACTG
>DINM01000115.1:24567-24797 GCA_002423675.1 Verrucomicrobia bacterium UBA5540 | reverse complement strand
ACTGCAGAGAAGCGCCACATGGCCAACGGATCTTTGGCTCCGGCGGCCAGGAAATTTTTGTAGTCTTCAGGCATGCGCGGCATTTGCGAAAAGTTAAAGGCGGGAATCTGATTATATGGCAACAGATACGATATCCAGATGTTATAAATACTCTGCTGCGTGAGCAATGCGACACGTTCTGTCCCAAGATCCTTCTTGAGAAAATCCGTCAGGGCGTTGCGTTCAATGTA
>DINM01000115.1:21017-24307 GCA_002423675.1 Verrucomicrobia bacterium UBA5540 | reverse complement strand
AAGCCAGCAACAATGCGATCAGCGTTGCCCCGCCCCAAAAAAGAATCTCAGCGCGATGCTTCGATCGACGGCAGGAAAAGATTGCAAACAGTGCGAAGACAGACGGGATCAGGCCGATGTATGTGCTTTCCATCATGAAGTTCATGTAGCCCTGATGCGTCTGCTCCCATCCGGCGGATTGACCGGTGCGGCCCCAATACGGCCCGGCNNAAATCAAATGCGCGCCGGCAAACAGAGCGAAAAACATCGCCACATCGGGTTGCTGAGCAAACATCAACCCGGCGAAGCCGCCCCACAAAATTCCACCGCGCCAGGAAGGCACTTCGGCACTCAGCACCGCACAGATGAAGAAGAGAAGAACGAACGGCTTCTGCACATGTCCGGCATAGAGCAGGGTGAAGTTACTTCCCAACCAAAAGGCAGCCAGTGCGCCGCACAAAACGGCCCATACGTTCAGCTTCCGACCGAAGCCTGACAGAAAAATGAACGATGCCGCCAGACAGGCTAAACCGCAAATCAGATTATTCCACACGATACCGGGGAAACACGCCTTCAGCAGACTGGACATCTGCGTAGACGGGCTGCGGGGAATTCCCAGCAACACGCCAGAGTCCCAATTTGCCGTCATTTCGCCAACGACCTGTGTCATAGTCCGGTCCGCCGTGCTGATCGCCGCATCCGTCGTCATCAGGACAGAAGATCCGCTCAGAAACCCTCGAAAAATCAGGATAAAAACCAATGTCAGAAACCCGCCGGCAAAAATATATTTTATTTTTGAATTCAAAAAATTCTCCTTTTAAACGGGCTCAGGTATCCGAACCCTTTCTGGGCGCAGGATAACCCACACGCCTGCCAACAGCGCGAAAAAATTAAACGTGCCGGATGCGATCGCAACCNNGCCGGGCGGTTTCATGAAAAAGATGCGCGGACAGCAGATAGAGCAGGCAGGCCAACACTACAGGAATCGTTTCTTTAAACCGGCGTTGTGCCAGCAAAAACTGCACCGTCACGTTCAATAGCGCAGAGGCGGACATCGCCAGTGCCATCAGTCGGGTTAGAAACACCATGGAGTCCGAAGCATCCTGAATCCCGAACAAAATGAGCAAAAGCAGACGCGGCAAAACCATACAGCCCGCGGCGGCCACCGCTACAAACAGAGCGGTGTAGCCGAATGAGTGGAAAAAAATCCGGCGATGAGCGTCCGTCGTGCCGTTTGACGAAGAAACCTTGGGAAACATCGCCATGGCCACGGCCATAGGAAGGAACGCCACGATGCGCCCCAGCGTGGCGGCGTAGGCAAACTCCGTATTGTCCGGCAAGTAATGCTTCACTAAGATTACNNAAAGACTCATCGGTTTCTACTCCGCCGCGTAAAACGAAAAACAGTCCGACTGCCAGTAGAACAACCGACATATAAATGCCCGTGCCGTGCCCGAGCATGGCCCAGCCACAAGCGGGGTAAAGAAACCAAACAAACCCTGCCCCGAGCAGTAACTTGGCGATTGCACCCAGAATCCCTGCAACGGAACTCCATCCGAACCGTTGCAGTCCTTGCGCCGCGCCGGTCAGCACCGGAAGCCAGAACAGTGCGGGCAGAACCGCCCCGGCGATAATGACCGGTGCCAGCCGGTCCAGATGCATAAAACCTGCCACCCGACCATTGAAAAAAATAACCGCTGCGCCCAACAGAAACGCCGGAATTCCTGTCAATAACAACCATTTGCGAAGCAAACGTTTTACATCGCCAGTGCGCCCTTCCTGCCGAAGCAGACTGCTGTAGTGGCTTAGTCCAGTGGTCAGCGTGGAAAGCGGATAGCTGATAATGGCCAGCACACCGAGGAACGCCATCAGCAGAGAGTATTCCCTGTCCGGCAGAGCCCGGCTAACCGCCATCTGGTACACCAGATTGCAGACATGTACCACTGCCATCCCGGCAAACAGGATCGCTGTGTGTCTCAGCAGTTCGTCTTTAAAGAGAACTGTCACTCTGGTGTAGAAATTCTTCATGCAATTCAGGACGCGCAAACATAGCCTGAACGCCGCCCTTGCGGCAGTCAAAAATTCAACTTTCCACCCTGTAAAGCATTGCAAAATAAGAGTTTCTTTTTCCAGCGTCCTGTGGCATCTTCTCGGTTGCGTTCGTCCAAAGGGACGTTGCATCGGTTCAGAAACCCTGTGTCATGGGTTACGAATTGGTTGAAAATAGAGTTGAGTATGACACATGAGAGGAAAGAACAGATGGACATCTACGTAGGAAATCTGCCGTATTCGGCAACCGACCCTGACCTGCAGGAACTTTTTGAGCAACACGGCAAGGTCACATCGGCCCGTGTTATTCNNGCGGAGGTTTCGGTGGCGGACGCGGTGGCGACCGTGGCGGCGAACGCCGTGAATCACGCTGGTAAACAACAGTAGCGATTCACATCGTAAAAACGGCGTACCTTCGGGTGCGCCGTTTTTTGTTATCCTGAGTAGTGCAACAGCCGTTCGGCCAGCCGTCCGAGGAACGGAATCATGAAACGAAGCGGCGAATAGAACATCCGCAGACGTACCAGCGCCACGAACATATTCACGGATGATCGGCCGATCTCAATTTTGGAACCGGCCACATCGTGCCAAACCGTCGGAATCTCACGAATGGAAGCCCCGAGACGTTTTGTCTGGAAAAGCATATCCACATCAAACGCCCAGTTCGTCACACCTAAATTACGTAGCACCGGCTGAATCACTTCGCGCCGGAACAGTTTAGCTCCACATTGGGTATCGGTCAGCTTCAGTCCGAACAGAACCCGGACCATCAAATTAAAACAACGCGACGCGACACGGCGCGAAAGCGGCTGTTTCGGACTCATATCCGACCCCTTCATCCAGCGAGAAGCGATAATACAACCGTCCAGACTGATTTTCCGAACCAGATCATCGAACGTTTCCGGCGGTGTTGCACCGTCCGCATCCACAAAGCCGACCAGATCGCCATTCGCGCTCTGCGCGCCAAGNNCCTGCGGGTAGCGCAAGCCGATCGCCCGAGCCACTTCGGCCGTACGGTCGCTGCAAAAATTGGGCACCACGATCAGCTCGGCTTCATTACCGTACTTTTCGGAAAAGTATTTTGCGTAGGCCTCCAGCATCGGTGGAAGCCGGTGTTCTTCGTTGTGGGCCGGAATGACAATTGAAAGATTCATTTGCGTTCAAAAATTTCCAGCGTGGTGTGTGCCTGTCCGAAGTTGGGAATCTCAGCGGTTTTCGTGTAAACAGATTCCAAAATGGCATGCAATGCCTTACAATCCTTA
>DINM01000115.1:20615-20885 GCA_002423675.1 Verrucomicrobia bacterium UBA5540 | reverse complement strand
GCCCTAAGAAGATGCTTTTCTGGACAGTGCGGAACCAGCGTCACAACCAGCGCGGCGACCAGCAGTGGATAGACAATTACCTGATAGTCGTCATACGGGAACGGCGCCAGAAAGTGCACCAGCGTAATCAGCGCACCGGAGAACCAAAGCAGAGAAAGGAAGCTGCGGGCAAATGACGAACGGGAGGCGTTGGCCTCGCGCATCATTTCAATCAGCTTGGGCCGACTATCCAGCGTCATTTCATCAAAGCCGCGTTCACGAACCGGCCAG
>DINM01000115.1:0-20596 GCA_002423675.1 Verrucomicrobia bacterium UBA5540 | reverse complement strand
GCCAAAGCCCGACGACGGGCAGCACAATGCCCGCCGAAAGGCGCGTACAGGCCGCCAGCGCCAACAGGAATCCGCCCCAGAAAGCGGCCGACGCACCGCGCCGTCCGTTTGTATAACTCAGCGCAACAAAACCAGCGGTCAGAAAAAAGGCGCATAGCGCGTAGGTTTTAACAATCACCGTGAAATAGCTCTGGTAAACATTCACGCCGGTCAGAATGAAAGCGCACAGCGCAGCGGCTTTCCAATGTTTGGAAACCGAACGTGCGGCCAGCCATGCCGTGCAACCGGCGGCGCCCAAGNNCGTGAACATAAAGTCGCGGTAAAGCACTTTTCCCTGAGTAATTTGCTTCGCGGCGTAAAGATACCAGCCTTCATCCTGATTCAAACCTCCCAGAAAAAGATTGGCCGTGCTGAGCATAATCGCCAGCCAAACCGCAATCACAGTGATGGAAACCCATGTGGCTCGTTTCATAGTTGAAACGGATATTGCCCTGCCACAACCGCTTTTCCTATCCTTTTTTCCAATGTTTGGAAACTTTATGACAGTATGATCAAGATCACCCCGGCAAGGACACCCGCCAGTGCCCACGCCTTTTTGCGGCGATTGATATCCCGGAAGAGAAAGCATCCGGCCACAAACGAAACGAGCACGCTGCTGCGGCGGAGGATCGAAAGAACCACAATCAGCGCGGCAGGATCATGAACGGAGTTGAAATAGGCAAAGTCGGAGGCGACCAGAAACAGGCCGATCAGCGGAATGCTCCAGCGCCATTCAAAGGGCGTGAAGGTCGCGCGGCGCGGCCACCAGACAATCGCCGTGAACAGGCCGAGCAACACGACGTTGTAAAATGCGAACCAGAACTGCACCAGCATCGGAATGTAGTGCAGTTTCTGAAACAGATATTTATCGTAGAGCGTGCTGAAGGTGCCAATGAAGGTGGCCAGAAAGATGAAAAGAATCCATTTGCTACGATGAAAGTGAACCCCTTCTTCTCGCCCAATCAGCGAAAAGGCATAGTAAGCGACAAAAACAATCGCCATACCGATCCACTGCTGAAGCAAAGGTCTTTCGTGAAAAATCAGCATTGCACCGATCAGTGTCCAGACCGGGCCGGACGCGCGGATGGGCGATACGATGGAAATCGGCAGATGCTTCATCGCGAAATACGCCAGCACCCATGAGGTGGAAACGATGAACGCCTTGATAAAGATATGCCAATGCTCAGAAAACGTCGCCACGGGAACATAACAGTGAATCTGCTGCATCATCTCCGGCAAAAGACGCGAGCCGGCCAGAAAAAACGGCATCGGCAGGAAACCGCATAAGACCGACAGGAAAAGGACTGGAAGCACCGCGTTATGATTCAGCGAGTGTTTTTTGCAAACGTCATACAGTCCCAGTAATAGAGAAGAAATCAGACCGAGAGTAATCCACATAGGAACCCCTTACGAAAGCCCTTCGAGTTCCGCCCAGCGGGCAAAAGCGGTTTCGAGTTCGAGCGGAATCGCCCCGGCGCGCTCGGTAACGGTTTCGATTTCGTCGGCCGGCCCGCGATAAAAGTCCGGATCGTTCAGCTTCTGGCTCAGCGCTTCCAGTTCGGCTTCAAGCTGTTCGATTTTTTTGGGTAGATTCTTCAGGTCGTCGCGCTCGCGGTTGCTCAGTTTGCGCTTTTTGGGAGTCGAAGGTCGAAGGTCTGCGGGGCGAGCGTCTTCCGCCCTCTGCGCTCTGCGCTCTGCACTTTGCGCCAACCAGTCGTCGTAGCCGCCGGCATATTCGTTAATCTGCCCATCGCCTTCGAACACCAGCGTTTCGGTCACCACATTATTGATGAAGGCCCGGTCGTGACTGACGAGCAGGACGGTACCCTGATAGTCCACCAGCAGCTCTTCGAGCAGGTCGAGCGTTTCGACGTCGAGGTCGTTGGTCGGTTCGTCGAGCACCAGCACGTTGGAGGACTGGGCAAAAATTTTAGCCAGCATCAGCCGGTTGCGCTCGCCACCGGAGAGCGAGCCGACCGGCTGGCGGGCGTCGGCAGGCGAAAAGAGAAAATTCTGCAGATAACCGATCACATGCTGGCGTCCGCTGCAGGTGTTCACATATTCGTTGTCGCCGCAAAGATTCCATTTCACACTTTTGGTTTCGTCGAGCGTAATGCGGTGCTGGTCGAAATAGGCCACCTCCAGCTTTGTACCGTGTATGATTTCACCGAGCCTCGGCGCGAGATGTCCCAGCAGTGTATTAAGCAGCGTGGATTTCCCGCATCCGTTCGGGCCGATAATCCCGATTCGATCGCCGCGCAGAATTTCGACAGAAAAATTCTTAATGATGTCCTTGCCGTCATAGCCGGAGAAAACATCCTTGGCAGTAATAACTTTCCGTCCGGAACGTTCGGCTTCGTTCAATTGAAGCTTAACTGTGCCGACCCGCTCGCGGCGCTGCCCGCGCTCGATGCGCAATTTTTCAAGTTCACGCACGCGGCCTTCGTTACGCGTCCGGCGGGCTTTGATTCCTTTACGAATCCANNGTCGGTTCGTCGAGAATCAGCAGATCCGGCTCATTCACCAGCGCTTTGGCCAGCAGCGCGCGGCGGCGCATCCCGCCGGAGAGCGACGAAAACTCCTGCTCCGGATCGAGTCCCAGCAGTGAGATCGCTTTCTCCACCGGATGATCCAGCGCGTGCTCGTGGTTCCAATCCTTGGAAACCACATCAAAAACCGTCCCCTGAATATCCTGAGGAACCGTCTGCTGGAGCCGGGCAATCCGCACATCGCGCGAGCGGACGATTTCGCCGCCGTCCGGTTCCAGCTCACGGCTGACAATTTTCAGCAGTGTAGACTTCCCTTCGCCGTTACGTCCGAGCAGACAGATCCGCTCGCCCGGCTCGATTTGAAGCGTAACGCCGTCGAGCAGCTTCGGTCCTCCGAACGCAATCTCGATATTTTGTAAACTGAGTAATGCCATAAGAGGCGAAGGAATGTAGCGGTTCGCCCTGTAGAAACAAGTAAACTCATCGCTCAATAGNNCAACGGACGGATAGCCGGGAATGATTTCGGAAAGCGTCTGCTTGATTTTGGCGATCGCAAACGGTCCGCAAGCTCTGGCATTGACGGCGTCGACCGCCGACTGACTTTCCAATGTCTGCTCTTTTTCGATTTGCAAATACGGAAGCGGATCAATATTGGCTGAGGCACTGACAAAGCCATTCGCCCCCGCCGCATAAGCGGCGGAGATTTTTCGGTCACCGCCGACAAAGTAGCGCGGTGTCGCTGGAATGAGCGATAGATCGGCGGAGGAATCTTTCATCCCGTAATGCGGGATTTGACTCAGAATCTCCGGCGTCAGTGGATTGCCGGTATGCTTCGGAAAGTTGTAGAGAATCAGCGGTAATTCTGCGGACTCGGCCAGCTCGTTGAACCAACGGACGAGACCGTCGGCGGGTACGCCGGCAAAGTAAAACGGCGGGAGTGACGCCAAAAAATCCGCGCCGATGTGTTCGACCGCATGCGCAGTTTCCAATGTTTGGAAAAGTACTGGACTACCGATATGGGCAACAATGATTCCGTCCCAGTTCTCGCGGGCGGTTTTCAAAAGCTCAATCTGTTCGTCAGGCGTTAGAGAGAAAAACTCGCCGGTTGTACCGTTGATCAGCAGATTGCGAACCCCGCATTCACCCAGCCAATCGAGATGCGCCAAAAATGCACCGAAGTCGACTGTGCCGTTCTCAGAAAACGGTGTCGGTACCGGAATCACCAAGCCTTTGAGATTAAAATTGGTGTTGTTCATCATCTATATTCCTTTGTGAGAAGGACATTGTTGTTGGATCGGCACATTGATCCAATGTTAAAATACCAGCTCTCGACAATTTTAAATGCTCTCCTTTCGTCAAAACCGCGTCGAGTCGGATCTCCAATTAAAGCTTCGCCGGATGAAAATTCGAATGACCCCGAATAGTTTTCCAACCCTTGGAAAACTCAAATAACCCAGCTCCGGGCACTTCCAGAGTTTGAATCGCGATAAAAAACCTGATAAATATCCCCTATTACAAAAATTTATCCTTCATAGTGTTGCCTTGGATTTTCGGTTATGGTTTCTTATTCGCGTTTTATGACCAAACTGGTCGGGTATAGAGTGTACTGAACCNNCTTCTCGGTGACCGGATTTGTCGGCACCTGCCGCGGAAGCACCCCGGTTCTTGATCCCGCACAAACAGCGCAAGCCGGGCAGGAAACCCTGAATTGTGAAGGCCTGACCTTTTTTGTGAACCCGGATATCGCGGGGGACTTCCGCGAGTGTTCCATCGACTACGACGGCTCCTTTATGGGAAAAGGTCTTATTGTAACTTGGCCGCACCGCGATGGATGCGCCTGTCATTCATGATTTAACGGAGAAGCATCCCTATGGCAAACGCAGCACCTAAAAAGAAATCCTGGCTGAAACAGCAGCCGATGATGCGCAAGGTCGAGTACGCGCTGATGCCCGCCCTGCTCGGCGCAATCTATTTCTTCGGCTGGCGCACACTGGCTGTCGTTCTCTGGGTCGCCGCCGTCGGCGCAGCAACCGAATATTTCATGGCCAAAAAACGCGGTGATCCGGTCACCGAAGCGGTTTTTGTAACAGCGCTCCTACTGGGACTCTCGCTGCCGCCGACCATGCCATTCTGGCAAGCTGCCGTCGGCGCTTTTGTGGCAATTCTGTTCGGTAAAGAGGTCTTCGGCGGTTNNCCCTCAGGACATGACGAGCCACTTTACAGCGGTCTGGAAAGGCATTCCGGCCGGTTTCATGCACTGGGGCCCGCGGCTGACGCTCGACGGCATTGACGCCGTATCGGCGGCAACCCCGATGTGGTCGCGTCGCGACTTCGGTTATGAAGCCAGCCTGTGGGATCTGTTCACCGGTAACATCGGCGCTGTCTTCACCGGAACCGATGGCGTACAGCGCGTGCTGACAGCCGGCTCCGTCGGCGAAGTTTCTGCTCTTCTGGTTCTGATCGGCGGCATTTACCTGCTTTGGACAAAAACCGCGCAGTGGCGACTGACCGTCAGCACGCTCGCCGGCGCCATCATTTCCGCCGCCATTTTCCGCTATCTGCTCGGCGCCGACGCGGTTCCGCCGATTCCCTGGTCGCTCTGCTCCGGCGCCATGCTCTATGCCGCTTTCTTTATGGTCACCGACCCGATCAGCGCACCGAATAATAAAACTGCACAATACGTCTATGGAGCGTTCATCGGCGTCATGATTGTCTTCCTGCGCTGGAAAGCGGTCTTTGCCGGTGCCGTGGCCTTTTCCATTCTGCTCGGCAATACGTTATCTCCGACACTGGAAATGATTTTTAAGGCGCGAAAGAAAAAGGCGGATGCCAAAAAGAAAGGAGCCACCGCGCAATGAAGCGGCTTAAAACAGTCCTCTTTATGGTCGTCATCGCCGGACTTTACGGCGCAGGCGTCACCAGTCTGCATCTAAGCACGGTAAAAACCGTCGAACAGAATAACCTCTTCATTGCTCAAAAGGCGCTGGTTGAGCTATTCCATCTGGGCGACGTCAAAACGCTCTCCAAAGATCAGGTCGCGCACATCGTCAAAACACAGATCGATCAGACCGAAACCATCACCGATCCGCAAACCGGCAAAGTCATTCCCCTGTTAAAGGCCTACGACAGCGCCGCGCGCGATCATCTTCTCGCTTACGGCTTCCCCNNAAAATCCGCGGTTATATCGCCGTGGACTCCAAGCTGAAAAAAACCATCGGCCTGAAAGTCACGGAAGAAACGGAAACCCCCGGACTGGGTGCCCGTATCGAAGAGCCCTTCTTTGTGAAACCGTTTTCCGACGGGCTCAACATTACTCAGCCTCCTCCGGGAAAAGACTACCTTTATCTCAACACATCGGGTAATCCGCCCGATCCGGGAACCGCGCAATACGGACGCAGTTTCGACGCCATCACCGGCGCCACCNNNNCGCTGGCAATGAACCGGATGTTAAACGCGGCGGTTGCCGAATTTGACCGGGCGATTAAAACCCGGAAAGCAGGAGAATAATCATGGCCTTTAAAGACACACCAGGCGGTCGGGCGCTGATCGGAAATCTATGGAGAGACAATCCCGTCTTTCGGCAGGTACTCGGCATCTGCTCCACACTCGCAGTAACCAACCTGCTGAAAAATACCCTGTTGATGTGCGGCGGGCTGATCTTCGCCACGGCACTGTCCAACCTCACGATCTCCCTGCTGCGGAAATATATTCCGAAACAGGTCCGCATGATGGTACAGGTGCTCATCATCGCGGCCTACGTCATCATCGTGGACATCGCCATCCGGGCCTACTTCCCGGAAATTCACAAAGCCATCGGGCCGTATATCGGACTCATCATCACCAACTGTATCATCATGGGCCGTGCCGAAGCCTTCGCCTCGAAAAATCCGGCCTGGCCGTCACTGCTCGACGGGATCGGTGCCGGAATCGGCTACAGCATCATCCTCATCGCCATTGCCGTGGTTCGTGAAGCGCTCGGCTTCGGCACCATTCTGGGCTTCGCCCTGCCGATGCGTGATCTCTGGTGGTATCAGTGGACCATCATGGTCATGCCTCCGGGCGCCTTTTTCATGCTGGCGCTGATGGCCTGGTTCGGAAACAGCTATGTATTGAAAAGTGAAAACAAGGGAGTCGCGAAATGATACTCGCCATGATGGAACCTGTTGCACACGCCGGTCCGGGATTCTGGACCCGGCTGCTGATCATTTTTCTGACGGCTGCGTTCACCGAGAACATCCTGCTCACCCGCTTCCTCGGCATGTGCTCATTTCTGGCGATCTCCCGCCAGATGAAAACCAGCGTCGGCCTCGGCTTTGCCGTCGTCTTCGTCACCACCTTCACGGCGGCGATCAACTGGCTGCTGCACACCTATGTCATGGTGCCGCTGCACATTGAATTTCTCGAATTCATCGTCTTCATCGTCGTCATTGCGGCCTTCGTACAGCTGGTCGAAATGATCATCGAACGATATTCTCCGGCACTCTACTTCTCGCTCGGCATCTTCCTGCCTCTCATCACCGTCAACTGCGCCATCCTTGGGGTCTCGCTGTTCATGCTCAACAAAGAAGGCTTCGGGTTCTGGGAATCGCTCATGTTCGGCTTCGGCAGCGGCGTCGGCTGGCTCATTGCCATCCTGCTCATGGCCGGAATTCGTGAAAGCATCAAAGAAGATAAAATTCCGCCCGGCCTACGCGGCTCCGGCATCACGCTCATCATCACCGGCATCATCTCTCTCGCCTTCATCGCCTTCAGTGGGATGATCAAATAAGAAATTTGAAATGAGAAACTTGAAACTAGAAAATAAAGGATTCCTGAAGAACCCGGCGGAGTTAAGCTGGCCATCTCAAGTTTCAGGTTTCAAGNNTGGTTTCAAGTTTCAGGTTTCAAATTTCTGGACGAACATCTTTGTGAGGACACTATGACGACTTTTTTTATAGCGGTAGGCAGTCTGGTTGCCATCTGCGGCCTGCTGGCCCTGTTGCTGGTCATTGCCGACCGTTATCTCAACGACTACGGCATCTGCAAACTCATCATCAATAAAGGCGCGCGCGAAGAAGACGTTGAAGGCGGCTCCACCCTGCTCAACTCGCTCAACGGCGCAGGTATCTTCATTCCCTCCGCCTGCGGTGGACAGGGCAGTTGCGGACTCTGCAAACTCAAAGTCCACGCAGGTGCCCCGCCCATCCTGCCCACCGAAGAGCCGCACCTCTCCAAAGACGAGCGGACATCCGATGTTCGCCTCTGCTGNNATGAAGACATGGAACTCGAAATCCCCGAAGAGCTCTTCAACATCCGCGAGTTCGATGCCACCGTCGAATCGCTCACCGCGCTCAACCACGACATCAAGCTCCTCCGCATCGCCCTGCCCGAAGGCGAAGAACTCGACATCATTCCCGGCCAGTACATGCAGATCGAAACCCCGGCCTACAAAAAAACACCGGAACCCGTTTACCGCGCCTACTCCATCGCCACCGATCCGCGCGACAAAACGCATATCGAACTGCTCATCCGCCTCGTTCCCGAAGGCATCTGCACCACCTATGTCTTCGAACACATGGAAGAAGGCAACCCGATCAAACTCAACGGCCCCTACGGCGACTTCCGTCTCACCGACACCGATAAAGACATGATCTTCATCGCCGGCGGCTCCGGCATGGCCCCCTTCCTCAGCATGCTCGCCCACATCAAAAACGAAGGTATCACCCGCAACGTCACCTACTTCTTCGGCGCGCGCGCAAAACGCGACCTCATCTGCCTCGACCGCATGGCCGAATTCGAAAAAGAACTCCCCAACTTCAAATTCGTCCCCTGCCTCAGCGAGCCGATGCCCGACGATAAATGGGACGGCGAAACCGGTCTCGTCACCGACGTCATGAAACGCCACTGCCCCGACCTTTCCAACATGGAAGCCTACCTCTGCGGATCGCCCGGTATGATCGACGCCTCCATCGCCGCTCTCACCGCCAACGGGATGCCGACCGAAAACATCGCCTACGACAAATTCTGATGCTGAAAAACTGAGAACTCTGAACCCTGAACCGGGAACTGAAACATGAAAGAAAATCCAGCCTCGCAAACCATCCGTGATCGCCTCGAACCGGGCCAGATCTCTGTTGAAGGATTTCTCGGCAACGACAAACGGCCGCTCGCCGACATCATCGCCGCCGACGTTGGCGGNNTTACACCGTCGAAAAGCTCGGCGGATTCCTCGAAAGCCTGCACCTCCAGGCCGATGCCGGCTGGGAAGGCCGCATCGCCGCATTTGACGGAAAAGTCACCGTCCGCTCCGATGAAACACTCGGACAGATCCCCTGCCCCTTCGGATGCGGCGCCAACTGCCACAAATCCATCGTCGGCGTCAAAGACGCCGAAGGGAACGATCTGCTCAACTTCACGCCACTCGCCGCCCACCTCATCAGTGCCCACGGCTTCTTCGAAGGTAAAGGCGCTCCCTGTCGTATCGAACCCGCAGAGTTGATTGAACTTTACCGCCGCTGCAACGAATAGGAAAAAGGCTTTGGGCGGATTGCGTTTCCAAGCATTGGNNACGAAACGAAGTGTAGTGGCAATCTTGGAAACCGGATTGTCAAATTATGCGCTGGAGCCGGTTGAGTAACCGCTGAGATCCAGCGCAACGAAGCGGTATCCGAGTGCTTTAAGCGCAGCGATGAGTTCAAGTCGCTCCTTCATGATCCGGTCAAAGTCGGAGGGCTCCACTTCAATGCGGCAAAGGTCACCGTGATGCCGGACACGGTACTGCGTATAGTTGCGGTTACGCAAAACAGCTTCCGCTTTCTCGACGCGGGTCATTGAGACCAGATCAATGCGCGTTCCGGTCGGAAAGCGCGAGCCGAGGCAGGCAAAAGAGGCTTTTTCGGCGGTGGGCAGGCCGCGCTTTTTACTGAGTGTGCGGATTTCCTCTTTGCAGAGTTCGGCGTTCTGAAGCGGGGCAACGACCTGATGATCGGCGGCGGCCTGTGTGCCGGGGCGGATATCGCCTTTGTCATCTTCGATGGCTCCATAGGCCAGCACCTTGATGCCCAGCTGAGCGACCTCTTTTTCCATCCGGCTGAAGAGTTCGTTTTTGCAGTAGAAGCAGCGGTCGCCTTTGTTCTGCAGATAGGCCTCGTTGGTGTGCTCCAGGGTTTGTATGACGCGCAGATTCCACCCGCGCGTTTCAGCCAGATCAACGGCCGCCTGCAGTTCGCGACGCGGAATGGAGGGCGAGTCGGCTATGATCATGAGTGCCTGCGGACCGAGCGCTTCATGAGCGGCATCTGCCAGATATGAGGAGTCCACCCCGCCGGAATAGGCGATAGCGAGCGATCCGTAGTTGCGAAGCTCAGCGAGTAAGTTGATTTCTTTTTCTTCGGGAGAGTTCATTCCAAAATCCGGTTCGGACTATTTATGGAGGTGGAAACTTTGCGGCAGCAACGCGGCAAGGCAAACCACTTCATAGTCGGTAAGAGCCGAGGCTTTGGCAATGTAGACGGAGAATTCTTCGCGGCAGAATTCGCTCAAAACCTGGCGGCAGGCGCCGCAGGGATATGGCATGTTGTCGCCATCCGCAACGACTGCCATGGCCACGAAGTCGCGCCGACCCTCGGCGATAGCCGTAAAGACCGCCGTACGTTCGGCGCAGTTGGTCAATCCATATGATGCGTTTTCGACGTTGCAACCGGTAAATATTTTTCCATCGGCACATAAAAGGGCCGCGCCGACTTTATAGTTCGAGTACGGTGCGTGAGCTTTGCGTGTAGCTTTTGCCGCGATTCCCAGCAATTCTTCGGTTTTCATGCCGGATCCTCCAGCTCTTCGTCGATGGCCAAACGATAAATTGAGGAGAGTTCGTCTGCACCGCGCACACAAACGTGCAGATCGCGCAACAAGCCGTTTTCTAAAGAATAAATCCACCCGTGTACCGCCAGCTCCTGTCCGCGTTTCCAAGCCTCCTGAACAATGGTGGTGTGACAAACATTGGAAACCTGCTCAATGACATTCAACTCGCACAGCTTGTTGGTTCGCCGCTTCTGACTGGCAATCCCGTTCAGCGTAGTTTCATATTTCTGATAAATGTCGCGGATATGCCGCAACCAGTTGTCAACCAGCCCCTGTGGCCGATTGTCCATTGCCCCTTCTACACCGCCGCATCCGTAATGCCCGCAAACGATAATGTGCTTCACCTTCAGAAAATCGACAGCATATTGCAGAACCGAGAGACAGTTCATATCCGTGTGAATCACCATATTGGCAATATTGCGATGTACAAAAACCTCACCGGGCGCCATTCCAATCAATTCATTCGCCGGAACACGGCTGTCCGAGCAGCCAATCCATAAATATTCCGGATCCTGCTGATTCGAAAGTTTCTTAAAAAAATCCGGGTCCTTCTCAAGGATACCCTGAGCCCAATTGCGGTTGTTTTCAAAAAGCTGACTTAATACCTTCATTCAAATTTCCTTCTTAAAGACGGAGTTTACAAACTGCGTAAGGAGCTTGCGCATGCGGGGCATCGTTTCATTCGCTGTGCGGATTACATCATCAGCGGTTAACTTTTCATCTCCGAGTCCCGCCGCCCAGTTACAAATGCAGGAAAGTCCGGCCACCTTCAGGCCCAGTGCATTGGCAAAAATCGCTTCGGGTACGGTGGACATTCCTACCGCGTCGGCGCCGAGCGCGCGAAAGGCGCGAATCTCGGCGGGCGTTTCAAACGTCGGCCCGGACGTGGCCAGATAAACACCGGAAACATCGGCTCCCGCAGCAATGAGTGCCTGACGCAGGTCGTGGTCATAAGCCATCGTCTGATCGGGAAAGCGGTCGCCGAAGGCCGGGTTGTGCGGGCCGAGGAGTGGATTTCCGCCGAGCAGATTGATGTGATCTTCAATCGCCATCAGCACGCCGGGATGCAAATCTTCACGAACACCCCCCGAGGCATTGGTAAGCAAAACGGTCTGCGCGCCGAATTGTTTCAACAGCCAAACCGGCAGAACCGCCGGCGTCCAACCATCGCCCTCATAGATATGACGACGTCCCTGAAAAATAAAAACCTCGGTGCTGGCAAGTTTCGCATGAAGAAGTTGTCCGACATGGCCGGGCGCACCCGTTTTTCCAAGGTTTGGAACTTCTTTATACGAGAGTGCCGCCTGAACGGAAAAATCCTCGATCGCCCCTCCCCATCCCGAGCCAAGAATAATCCCGAGCTGAGGTTTTGCCTGCGGCCACGCGTTTTTCACCGCCGTAACCGCTTCGTCCATTGCCGTCTGATTGATCGCGTGCATGGGCTTGATAGTAAGGAAAACCTTGCCCGGCAGCAAGCCCATGCACGCGGCATTTATGGCCATGGACGATATCCCGTTAGTATGATCATTCGGCGGGTTGCCAGCCGCCGCCGAGAGCTTTGTAGAGCTGGATGAGGTCGGTGGTGATGGCGCTTTGGCTTTGGACGAGCTGACTTTCAAAAACCAACTGTGCGCGCTGGGAGTCGAGCACGGTGGAAAAATCGATCAGGCCGTTTTTGTAGCGGTTGTCTGCCAGCGAAGCGGCTGTGCGCGCGGCATCGACGGCGGCGGTGAGCGCGGTGACGCGCTGCTGCTCTTTTTGGAAGGCGGTGAGCGCGTCGCGGGTTTCCTGTACCGCCGTCAGCACAGTTTTTTCGTAGGCGTTAAGCGCCTGTTCCTGCGAGGCTTTCTGCGCCTTGATGTTGTTGCGGATCGATCCCATGTGGAAGATTGGCCAGTTGATGCCGGGGCCGATGCTGTGGAAGTCGTTGCCCGCATCGCCGAGCGCATTGAAACGTAAGGCCTCTACACCGATGGATCCGTTGAGCGTGAATTTCGGATAGAGATCGGATGTGGCAACACCGATTTTAGCCGTTTGCGAGGCGAGCAGACGTTCGACTTTGCGCACGTCGGGACGCCGGCGCAACAGGTCGGCCGGAATGCCGGACACAACCGGCGTTGAAACAACCGGAATTTCTTTTTCCGCGCTCAGCCGTTCATGCAGTGAGCCGGGCATGACGCCGGTGAGGACGGCGAGTGCATTGAGGCTTTTTTCAACGCCGGTTTCGAGCGATGGAATGGCGGCGCGGGTGCTTTCGAGGTTATAGCGGGCCTGCTGCATGGCCAGTCCGTCGATGAGTCCGCTTTCAAAGCGGGATTTCAGCAGATCGTAGGTTTCCTGCTGGATGGAGAGATTTTTGCGGGCAACCCGCAGCAGCTGCTGTCCGGCGCGCAACTGGACATAGCTCTGCGCGGTTTCGGCGGCGAGCGAGACCTGAACATCGGCAAGGCCGGCTTTTTCGGCCTGCCACGCGGCTTTGGCGGCTTCGGCCGAACGCCGGGTTCCGCCGAAGAGGTCGATTTCCCATGCGGCGTCGAAGCCCGCGCTGTAGAGGTCGCGCTCTCCGGCACTGCTGACGGCAACCGCGCTGCTGGATTTGCTGCGGGAGTAACTGCCGTTGGAGTCGAGCTGCGGGCCGAGCGCGGCGCGGGCAATGCCGAGCTGCGCACGGGCGGCGCGCACAGACGCAATCGCCGATTTGAGGTCGTAGTTGTGCTGCAACGTTTCGTCGACGAGCGCGGTGAGATTCGGATCGTTGAGCGTTTTCCACCAGTCAGCCGGAGTTTGAACATCGGCATTTCCAACCATTGGAAGTTCGGGCTGCTTATAGTCCGGGCCGACAGAGAGACAGCCGCTGAAAAAGAAAGGTATCAGCAGAATGATGAGCAGGTGCAGCTTGTCTTTGCCGATTTTCAGCCGGACGGAATGCCCCTTTTCGCGCAGGGTCTGGAACAGCGCATAGAGCGCCGGAACCAGTACGATGCCGCAGAGCGTTGCGGCGGTCATTCCCCAGAATACGGTGGAGCCGATGGAACGGCGCGCGGCAGAACCGGCGCCTGAGGCAAAGACCATCGGCAGTACACCGAGAATGAAGGTGAAGGCGGTCATGAGTACGGCGCGGAATCGCTGTCCGGCTCCGTCAGCAGCGGCGTCAACAATGGACAGTCCTTCTTCGTGACGGGTTTTTGAAAACTCGACGATGAGGATGGCGTTTTTGCTGGCGAGACCGACAAGCAGAATGAGTCCGAGCTGAGCATAGATGCTGAGTGTCAGATGCATGAAATACAGGCCGATCAGCGCACCGAGACTGGCCACAGCGGTCGACAGCATAACCGGCAGCGGAATGGTCCAGCTTTCATACTGAGCGACGAGGAAGAGATAGCCGAAGATCAGCGCCATGGCGATGAGAATGGACGAGCCGCCGCCGGCTTTGGCTTCCTGATAGCTNNACGTCGGTAACCGTTTTGATCATGTCGCCGCTGCTGACTCCGGGCAAGAGCATCGCATTGATGGCGGCAGTCGGGAATTTATTGTAGCGGTCAATTGAGCGGGGAGCCAGAGTCGGCGTAACAGTGAGCAGAGTGCCCAGCGGAACCATGGCTCCGGTTTGGCTTTTGACATACAGCTTTTTGATGTCGTCCGCTTTGTCGCGAAACGGCCAGTCCGCCTGTACGATTGCTTTGTTGACCTGTCCTTCGAAGTTCACATCGTTGACATAGCGGGAACCGAAATAGCTCTGCAACGTGGAGAAGATATCACTGACCTGAACCTTCATCAGCGAAGCTTTCACCCGGTCGATTTTAAGAAACAGATGCGGTGTGTCTGCCGCGTATCCGCTGAACGCGTACATGATGCCCGGCGTGGTGTTGAGTTTCATCAGGAAGTTTTTCAATACCGCGTCCAGCTTTTGCGGATCGTTGTCGTTGATCGCCTGCAGGCGGATGTCCAACCCGCCGCTGCGGCCGAGGCCCATGATCGCGGGTGGAGCAAAAAGATTGATCTGTGCTCCCGGAACCGCAGACAGCTTGGCCTGAAGCCGCTGTTGAATGGCTCCAATCTGCAAATCGGGCGTCTTGCGTTTATCCCAGCTATCGAGACCCACCACAATCAACCCGACGTTTTCGCCCGCGCCGCCGATAAAGCTGTGTCCAGTCACCGCAATGATGAAGGCAAGGCCCGGTTCGTTGTTCAGCGGGTTGATGTATTTATCCATCAAGGCTGCCGTGCGGGCGCGGGAGGCTCCTTCCGGCAGCTGAATAGCACCGAACAGTACGCCCTGATCTTCTTCGGGAAGGAAGGAGGATGAGTTCTGATCTGCAAAAAACCATGCGCCGCCCAATACGCCCAGCAGGATTACGACGNNCCGCGGACACGGCTCAAGCCGGTGTTAAACCAACGCAACGGCCCATGTTGTTTCGGCTTGATCACCTTCAGCATGGTAGCGCACAACGCCGGGCTGAGTGTCAGCGCATTTACAGTGGAAAAAAGAACCGCTGCGGAAATCGCCACAGCAAACTGCTGATAGATTTTACCGACAATGCCACCGACAAATCCGATCGGCACAAAGATGGCGAGCAAGACCAGCGTAGTGGCAATGATGGCTCCGCTGACCTGTTCCATGGCTTTGATGGTGGCGGCTTTGTGATCCAGATGTTCGTGCTCCATCAGATGCAGCACCCGTTCGACAACTACGATGGCATCATCGACGACAATCCCGATTGCCAGTACAAGGCCGAACAGAGTCAGCGTGTTGATGCTGTAGCCGAACGCGTTCAATACGGCAAACGTGGCGCAAAGCGAAACCGGGATGGTCAGCATCGGCACCATGGTGGCGCGCCAGTCCTGTAAAAAAATGTAACAGACCAGCACAACCAGAAACACGGTAAGCAACAGCGTCAGCACAATTTCATCAATACAAACCCGCACAAAGTTGGTGGCATCATACGGAAGGATATACACCATGTCGGGAGGAAACTGCTTACTCAGGGATTTTAACTGCGCGCGAATCGCATCCATGGTGTCCAGGGCATTGGAGCCANNACTCAGAGCGATGGCGACAGCGGTTTCGCCGTTGAACATTACCCGGTGAGTATAGTTATCGGCCCCTTTTTCAACCCGGGCAACATCTTTGAGATAGACCACCGCTCCGTTATCGCCAGTGCGCACAATAATGTTTTTAAAGTCCGCCGGATCATTAAGACGGCCATCGGCTTTGAGCGTATAGGTTACGTCGATCACGCCATCTCCCGGCGCGGTGCCGATCGAACCGACCGAAGCCTGAAGATTCTGACTGCGGATAGCGGCAATCACTTCGTCCGGACCGATGCCAAGCGCTGAAAGACGGTCGGAGTCGAGCCAAACACGCATGCTGTACTTCGGGCCGTAGACCTGCGCGCTGCTGACGCCGCGGATACGTTCCAGCGCCGGCTTGATGATCTTGTAGATGTAGTCGCTTAGAGCCAGCTCATCGTGCGTACCTTTGGGCGAGCGANNTTCTGCACCTGCACCTGCGCAATATCCGGATCGGTGCCGACTTCGAACGTTACGCTCAGCGTATAGTGGCCTGCACTGTCGGAAGAGGACGACATATAAATCATGTTATCCACGCCGTTCACTGCATCTTCGATCGGTCCGGCAACGGTATCGGCCAGCACTTCGGCGCTGGCACCCGGATACGAGGCACTCACCACCACTTGCGGCGGCGTGACCTGCGGATACTGCGCAACCGGCAGCGAAGCGATGGAAAGAATTCCCGCCAGCATCAAAACGATAGAAACCACGCCCGCGAACCGCGGGCGTTCAATAAACACTCTGGAAATCATTATTTTGCCTCCGCCTGAATCGCGTTAACGGTTGCACCGGGCCGGGCCTTTTGAACGCCGTTCACTATAATCCGGTCGCCCTCTTTCAATCCGGACAGCACCACCACATCCGCGCCGATCTGCGCGCCGATTACAATCCGAACCGCAGACACCGCTCCCTTCTCGTCCACGGCCAGCACATAGGTTCCCTGCTGATCCACCAGCTGCGCTTTCTGCGGAATCTTGATCCCCTTCTCCGCGTCCTGATTCCGAAGCAGCGCGGTGACATAACCGCCGGGAACCAGCAGGCCGTCAGGATTGTCAAACAGGTAGCGTACCGCAATGGTTCCCGTCTCCGGATCAATGGCATTGTCGTCAAAATCTTTTTTTCCAATGGTTGGAACCTGTGACGAGGGACGCATTAGAATCGTTCCGCCTGGCAAGCGGACCTGTGCCACCCGAACCCCGCCGGTGCCGTCGATTGCCTGCTTGCGGAACTTGAGATATTCACGATCCGTCAGCGAGAAGGTCACTCGAATCGGATCGATCTGAACAATACGCGCCAACGCGCCGGATGAAGAAGTAACATAGTTGCCTTTGGTCACCAGCGCGGCACCGATGCGTCCGCTGACCGGCGCTTTAATCTCTGTATAGTCCAGCAAAACCCTGGCCATGTTATAGTCGGCCTGTGCGCGTAGAAAATCGCTCTCCGCAGTATCCAGATCGGATTTTGAGACGCTGCGACTGTCGGCGGCTTTCATGCGCTCATACAGCTTCTGCGCGCGGTTCATGTCGGCTTCCGCAGCATCGGCTTTCGCCTGATAGGTTCGCCGGTCGATAGTGAACAGCAGATCGCCGGCCTTCACCAGACTGCCTTCGGTAAAATGAACGGCATCAATGTAGCCGGAAACTTCACTGCGAATCATCACATCTTCAACCGGATCGACTTTGGCAATATACTCTTCAGCCGGTTGCAGTTTCGATTGGAGAACCGTCTGCACAGCCACCGTCGCGGGCGGCATCTGCATTCCGCCCATCGGCGGCATTCCGCCTTTTTTTCCGCCGACCATTCCGTGGATAAACCAGCCCGCCAAACCGGACACCACTGCAACCCCGCCCATCACAAAAATTGTCTTTTTATTCATACCAAACCCTCTTTCTTTAAAGCTCCGTTCATCATGCAATCAAACCCTGCCGCCGCAGCAGAAACCAAATCAATTTTCGGACAGGCTCCCAGATAGATTTTCAACAGTCCGACCCAAAGCGCCGCTAACGTAACGGCCAGCTGTNNATGAAAAATTCAAATTTCTTCACCCGCTTATCTTCCGTTACGGCCCGGGCGTGTTCAACAAAAGCAACTCTGAGATCTTCGATCGAATTTGTTTCGGCGAAATGATGCCTCACCCGCTCTTCACGCAGGGTGCAGAAATAATCAACCATGGCCGCGAGTAACGCCGGCTTGTTGTCGAAATGCCAGTAGACCGCACCACGCGTCATGCCGATGCGTTTGGCGATGTCAGAAAACGTCGTGCGCGCATAGCCCTTCTCGCTAAACAGATCCAGTGCGGCCATCAGTACGCTTTCCCGTGTCGCCTGAGCCTCCTCCTTTGTTTTTCTGGCCATTGAACATCCCCTTTGATTTGGAGGCGCATTTANNCGCTATACATACAATCGAGAATGTATATCAAGCGCGCAGATCATAAATTTCCAAAACAGGGAGCATCAGGCTCATCCTCGCAGGAAAAGATCCGCAGGACTACTGCAGGGAATAGGACGTCAGCTCGGAGGTTTCAATCATCACAGCGCCATAGCCATCAAAACTCAGGGTTGAGATGCTCTTCACATTGCCAGCTTGTTTCGAGTACCAAGTAGCGGTTTCCCACGTAAAGTCCGCGCTTTGTCCGCTTTCACTATACGTGCCCGTCATCATTTGATCGACAAGAACCGTGTCATCGAAAGAACCGGCGGGCACCGTAACTGTTCCATACTGAACCATGACCGTCGTCTGTACCCTTGTATTGCTGAAGCCGGGATCTGGGGGATCTATCGTCTCCGGATTCGACCAGACCCCGGGAGAAAACCGGTTGAAGTCCGCGGCCTCCAGCGGGTCAAAATAGGTCTTCTGACCCGTCTCATTCTTGGTTCCAACCAGAAAAATCCCGTTGGAAAAATCATTCAGAATGTACTCCACTTCAACTAATTTTCCTGATTCCGTTTCTTTGCGCAGGCGAACAACGTCGTATCCATTTTCAGAAACCACCGTCTTTATGTACTCGATCTGGGTACGGGTCGTAGAGGTATTCCCAATCAGATCTTCTTCGATAATCCGGTATGTCCATCGGCTATCCACATGAAAACAGGCCGGATTAACAGTAAAAGTAAACTCATCTGACCGTCTCACGCGGTAAAAGCCTCTAGGCATTGAACCCGAATCATTGGTGCGGGTGATCATTGATCCGGTTCCAAGAATTTCATTTTCCACCGTCGACCAATGCTGCAGATCTTCAGAAAACTCAATGCTGTACTGCTGATCACTGCTCGACTCAAACTGCACCTTTGCTATATGACCTTGCACTTTCAGAGCAATGCGATCTGACGGTTCAGGCCAAGAGCCGATTGTGGTTATAGTTGTCGCCGGAACATGAATCGCTGAAAACAAAATACAAAACAAAGTAAGATAAATTCGTTTTTTCACTTAATACTTCTTTATTGATATTTTAAAGCCATGGCACTTATTAAGGAACACAATTGGGTTCTACTGCATAGATTTATTTGACGAAAGAAAAATCCACCGGACTCTCCGAACATTTATACCTGCGTATTTCCTTTGTTTTTTCCAAGCTGAAAAACTCAGCCAACTGNNCGGTAGGGGGAGCCGCTTCGGATGGAACAGCCGGAGAATTTGTCTCCGCCGGAACGAGCACCTCCACCGCGGGCGCCTGCGGCACCGAAACCTTAATCGCGGAGGAAGCCTCCACGTCAGAATGATTTTCTAAAGAAACCGGCGGCAGGATCTCCGGCTGCTCAACCGCGCGGTCGTAAAGTTCGAAAATAAAAATGCACTCGAACAGAATCATCCCGACGCAGCCGAGAACAGCCAGGAACGAGAGGAAGTCAAATCGCTTATAGGTTCGTTTTTCTTTCACACAGGGCAGTCTGTCCGTTTCAGTTTAGTCTTTCAACTCCAAACGCTTTCCGGCAACATCCCCGCCTTTAAAACGGACAGGAAATGCTTATGAAACCGAATGATTATCATGTTTCGATGGACACGCTGGCCTCGCTCTGCAAACGCCGCGGCTTTATTTTCCAAACCTCGGAAATCTACGGAGGCCTCAATGGCTTCTGGGACTACGGCCCGCTCGGCGTCGAACTAAAGCGCAACATTAAAGAGTCCTGGTGGAAAGCCACCGTCCAGAGCCGCGAAAACGTCGTCGGTCTCGACAGCTCCATCATCATGCACCCCAAAGTCTGGGAAGCCTCCGGCCACGTCGGTAACTTTAAAGACCCGATGCTCGACTGCCGCGAAACCAAAGGCCGCTACCGCGCCGACCAGATTCTCGTCTTCAAACACAAAACCGACGCCTCCGCCCTCATGTTCGCCTACCCCGAGGACGAAGAAGCGCCAGTGAAAAAGGTCAAGAAAATCGCCAAGTCAAACACCGCTGACTATGAAACCGTTCCGCTCTCCGCCATCGCGCTGACCGACTACGACAAACTCGTCGGCCCCGACACCAACGAACCGGGCACACTGACTGAGCCGCGCGCCTTCAACCTCATGTTCAAAACCTTCGTCGGCCCCGTCGAGCAGAGCTCGAACGTCGCCTACCTCCGCCCTGAAACCGCACAAGGCATCTTCGCTCAATTCGGCAACGTCCACTCGGTCGCGCGCCAGAAAGTTCCGTTCGGCATCGCGCAGATCGGCAAAGCCTTCCGTAACGAAATCAACCCGCGCAACTACACCTTCCGCTCGCGCGAATTCGAACAGATGGAGCTCGAATTCTTCATCAAGCCCGGGACCGACGCTGAGCAGCACGAATACTGGGTCGCCGAACGCTTGAAGTGGTATGAAAAAGTCGGACTGCCCGAAGGCCGCATGCATCGCGACGTCCACGAAAAAGACGCCCTCGCCCACTACGCCAGCGCCTGCACCGACATTCTCTACGACTTCCCCTTCGGCACTCAGGAACTCGAAGGCATCGCCGCGCGCGGCAACTTCGACCTCACGCAGCACCAGAACGCCAGCGGTAAATCGCTCGAATACTTCGACGAAGAAACCAAGGAAAAATTCCTGCCGCACGTCATCGAACCCTCCGCCGGTGTTGACCGCATCGCTCTCGCTCTGCTCTGCGAAGCCTATCGCGAAGAATGGATTCCCAAAGGCGGCGGTGAAGTGCTCACCGCCGAGCCGGGAAAACAGGAACCTGAAGG
>DINM01000110.1 GCA_002423675.1 Verrucomicrobia bacterium UBA5540 | reverse complement strand
CCTTTCTGCAGTTTTTCCTGCTGTTGCATAATCTGTTTGCCTGTCATTTCTTCGGCAGACAGTGCGGCGGCGAATCCAACAGTCAGCAGTGCAATGATATATTTTTTCATCCTTTGATTCCTTTCAGTTCGTTTTCCAGTTCCGTCCGTGCGGCAGGCGTTCCCATAAAAATAAGGACGCTCTGCTCCGTAAGCCGTTGGTCGTCCGCCGGGTTATAAACCCAGTCACTGCCCTCGCGGAGAGCCATCAGCAGCAAATCACGAAAACGTTTCAGCTTCAGGTCGAGCACCGTTTTCCCTGACAGCACGGCGGGCACGGCGACTTCCTCGATGCGCAGGTTTTTTTCCTTATTGCGCAGCATGATGTCAAGAAACGAAACAACAGCGGGGCGGGTCATTTCTGAGGCCATGCGCAGCCCGCCGATCTGTTCAGAGGAAATTACAGAGGTCGCGCCGGCCCGTTTCATTTTATCAATGTTTTTCGGTTCGCGCGCATGAGCAATTATCCGCAGGCCGGGTTTAAGGTGTTGAGCCGACAGGCAGATCACCAGATTGCGGTTGTCGTCGTCTTCCGTGGCGAAAAGTCCTTTGGCGCGCTCAATGCCCGCCTGCAGCAGCACTTCGTTATCGGTGGGGTCGCCCGTTACATAAAGGGCCTCCGGAAACCGTTCGAGCAGGGCATCAATATGCTCCTGATGATTTTCAATCACGACAAAGGGGCGCTCGGTGGCGGCCAGTTCATTAATAATGTGGATGCCGACGCGCTCGGCATCGCAGACAATCTGATGCCCGCTCAGAGCTTCAATTTTCTTTTCCATTTTTTTTCTCCGGAATGAATCGGTCAGGTTGCCTTCCACGACCAGCGCGGTAATCATCGAAAAGGTGTAGGTCAGCGTGCCGATCCCTGCGAGTGCCACCAGCATGGTGAAGATACGTCCGCCGGGCGAGGCGGAGAGGTCGATGATCTCGCCGTATCCAATGGTTGAAATCGTAATGACGGTCATGTAAAGGCAGTCGAGCAGGGAATAGAGACGTTGACCGATAAAATAATAACCGATACTCCCGCCGATTAAAATTAAGAGCAAAACAGAGCCGACTCCCGCGAGCCGGCGCAAAATGGTATGGATGACGTCCCCCTTCATAAACTGGCGCAGTTTAATCGGCCGCTTNNAAGTAATAGGCGTATAAAAAACATGTATATTCTTGAGTTTCATCGACTTAAAATATTAGAAAGCTGAAAAGCAATGCATGGTGGGCATTGTTGTTTAAACGAAAGGATGTGTATGAAGGGATATCGATGGCTCTGTTTACTTCTGGGGCTGCTGCTGGTGAGTGCTGGCGAGGTTCGTGCTGACCTGCTTAGCGACGGATGGGCGGCTTATAATAAAGGAAACTACGAAGAAGCCTATGATCTCTTTTCCAAAGCATTCCGGGCTGATCCCGGCAGCATCGACGCCAATTTCGCGCTCGGGCAGGCGGCTCTGAAAAAAGGGAAATATTCTCATGCGGTCTTTGCTTTTGATCGTATTCTCATGCTGGATCCCGGTCATCAGAAAGCCCGTAGCGGGAAAGCCGAAGCGCTCATGGCGCTGGGGCAGACGCATGATGCCCGCATGGAATATGCGCAACTGCTCAAGGGCCGTCTCGATCCGGCCGAGCGCAGTCGCATCAAAAAATCCGTAGCGCAGATTGATCGGAAGTCACGTCAGCTCAAACTCAAAGCAGAGATCTCCGTTTCTGTTTTCTATGACGACAACATCAACTTCGGCCCTGCAGACGGAACCTATGTTCTTCCCGCTAACCAGCAGAACGCAACCTGGGGCATTGAAGGCGGGGCCGCCGTATCCGCCGAATATGATGTCGGGCAGGAGGGGAGCTGGGTTGCCGTCGGTTCCGCCAGCGTGCTCAACAGCTGGCTCGATTCCGATACCGCACAGGAAGCCCGCACCACGAAACTGCGCGCCGGAGTCCGGAAAGTTGAACAGCGCAACCTGTATGAAATTGTCCCGCGACTCGAAATGATCTCATACGGTCACGATCCGCTCGTCAATATTTATGCCATCGACGGGGCCTGGCTGCATGCCCGCACCCGCAATGACTATCTCATTACCCGCGCCTCGCTCGAACGCCGCAACTACGACGATAAAATCGATCCCGCGCATGCCCGCGACTCCATCTATTTCCGCGCCGGGGAAACCTGGAAACATTTCTTTGAAAACCGTCGCAACACGGTTGCCGTCGGCACCGAATTTTTTGCGGAAGATGCCCGGCAGGAAGTCAACAGCAACAACGGATTCCGCCTGCTTGTCGACGGCGAACGCGAACTGCCGGCAGGCGTCATCGGCTATGTCGGCGGCCGCTACCGTCTGACGAACTACAAGGCGGCGGCGCTCGGAAGTCCCCAACGCGAAGATAACCGCTGGGATTTCGTCATCGGTGTGAAACGACGGCTTACTGAAAACTGCATGCTCGATTTACGTTATCAGTACATTCGCAACGACTCTAATCTCGGGGTTTCTGACTATAACCGCAACCGTATCAGCCTTACCGCAACCGTTGAATTCTAAGGAGATCCTTCATGAAAAACATCATCCTGTTTCTTTCACTTTTTCTTTTCTCGGCAACTGTCGCGCATTCCGAATCTATCGGCATGGTCGTTGCGGTACAGGGGAGCGTCTCGGCGTCCGATGCATCAGGCGCATCCCGCGATCTGGCGGTTAAATCCGATGTTTTCCTCAACGACACAGTCAAAACCGGTCCCGCCTCCCGCCTGCAGATCATGCTCAACGACGATTCGCTGCTCGCGCAGGGCGAAAACAGCGAAATGACGATCGACGAGTATGTGTATAACCCGGCACAGGCCTCTGATAATGCGTTCGGTGCTAGACTTGGCAAGGGACTCTTTCGTACAGTCACCGGGAAAATCACCGACCTCAACCCCGATCGGTTTTCCGTCAAAACCTCGCGGGCCACCATCGGCATCCGCGGTTGTGATCTCGGGTTCCACATTACCGNNCTCAGGACAACATCTCCATCATGGCCATTCCGGACGGCAAACAGATTTTTGTCAACCCGCTGACCGGCGGCCAGAGCCTCATGGTTCAAACGCCCGCATATGTTACAGTCGATGACCGCGGAAACGTCAACCGGCGCGATCTCACCGGTCAGGATCGCAGCAACGCCCAGCAGGGCACCACGCCCGGTGCCGGAACTCCGCCGCCCGACCTCTCTCAGTCCGGCACAGACCCGGCCAGCCTGCTTGGCGGCAGCACCGTCACCGGCGGCGAAACCGGTAGCGGTGACACCGGAAACATCATCCAGAACACCGCCCAGCCGACTGATAGCCATTATCCGTAAAACGCGGACGGGATTGTATAATGAAAAAACGGCTTCCGCTGATCACAGGGCTGATCCTGCTCATCGCGGGAGCCGTTTTGTATATTTATGAGCCGCCGTTTCTGGCCGGACTCTCGCGGCGCGTCTTCGACATCTTTCTCGAACACAATGCAAAACCGGTGCAGACCGATGCCGTTGCGATCATCGACATCGACGACGCCTCGCTCGAAAAATACGGCCAGTGGCCGTGGCCGCGCACCCGCCTTGCCGCACTTGTTTCCAACCTTTGGAAAAACGGCGCCGCTGTTATCGTCTTCGACATCATTTTTGTTGAGCCGGATCGCACCTCGCCCGCCGAACTTTCCAAACATTGGAAAAACGACTTCGGCGCGGACGTAACCATCAACGGCCTTTCTTCCAATGTTTGGAACTTTGACGCGCTCTTCGCTGATTCCCTGCGCGGCGGAGCCTCCGTCCTCGGCTGTTTCCTGAACGGTGCGGGAGCTCCGCTCGCCGAACTTCCTGCCGAAGAAAACTCTTTTTACCGCGGCCGCTTTTTCGAAAAAGGACAGCCCGTTCGCGTCTGGCTTCCGCAGGCGGGCGGATCGCTTCAGCCGCTTCCCGAACTGGCCAAAGCCGCCGCAGGGATTGCCTTCATCAACACCCTTCCGGATCGCGACAACATCATCCGCAGCACCCCGCTCGTCTTTGCGTATGGGCCGGGCCGCATCTATCCATCCCTTTCCCTCGAAGCCGTTCGTCTCTACGCCGGTGCCAAAAAAGTCGGCATCATCTACGACACTTCCGGAGCCGCCGGTGTGCAGCATATTCAGATTCTCGACGGCATCATCCCCACCGATGCGTACGGANNAGCTCGCCGTCAACTACCGCTCCACCCGGGTTCCGCGCTATTCCGTTGCCGAGGTTCTCAATGGGCGTCTGCCGAAAGGGGCGCTGCAGGATAAAATTCTCTTTATTGGCACCTCCGCCGCCGGGCTTCAGGATTTACGAACCACTCCGCTTTCCGACGGATTTCCCGGCGTTGAAGTTCACGCCACGGCCGTCGATAACATTCTGGCGGGCGACATTCTGCGCGAGCCGCGCTGGATGTTCGCCGCCAATCTGTTGGCCATGCTCTTTGGGGGACTCATCGTCACCCTGTTGGTCGTCTATACGCCCGCGCTGCTTTCGTTCCTCGTCATGATTCTTGCCGACGTCTTTGTACTGGGAACCAGCTACTGGCTGCTTCACGTTAGGCAGCTCGTCGTGCCGCCGGTTGAAACGGGGTTTGCGTNNGGTGTTTGCGTGGGGGATCGTCTTTACCGGCGTTATCGCCGTTAAATACTGGCAGGAAGAGTCCGGCCGCAAAAAGGTGCGCGGCATGTTCGGGACGATGGTCTCGCCCAGCGTCCTTAGCTATCTCGAACAGAATCCCGGAAGTTTTTCGCTCACCGGCGCGCGCGCCGAAGCTACCATGTTCTTCTCCGATGTCGCCGGCTTCACTACGATCTCTGAAAGCCTCGAACCCGCGCAGCTTGCCGAACTGCTCAACCGCTATCTCAGTCCCATGACCGACATCATTATGGCGCGCGGCGGTTATGTGGATAAATATGAAGGTGATGCCATCATGGCCGAATGGGGCGTACCGTTTCCGATGGAAGACCACGCCGCACAGGCCTGCTATGCCGCGCTCGAACAGCAGGAAAAACTGACCGCACTGCGCGATCAGCTTAAACAGGAATTCGGCCACGAACTCACCGTCCGCATGGGGATCAACACCGGCACCGTCACCGCCGGAAACATGGGCTCGGAAAGCCGCTTCCAGTACACTGTCATGGGTGACGCCGTCAATCAGGCTTCGCGCTTTGAGTCCGCCAATAAATGCTACGGTTCGCTTATCATGATCGGCGAAACAACCCATGAAGCTGTTCATGAATTGTTTGAAACGCGTCTGCTCGATCTCATCATCGTCAAAGGCAAAACCAAACCGATCCGCATTTATGAACTATTGGCCCGCACAGGGGAGCTCAATCCCGACAAAGCTCGCGTCGTTGCGTTTTATGATGAAGCTCTGCACCTCCACTGGGATCGAAAATTTAATGAGGCCGTTGGGAAACTCGACGAAGCACTGGCGATTATGAAAGATGAGCCTTCGCACTGGCTTCGTCAGCGCATTCTCGGTTATCTTGAAACTCCGCCCGAAGAAGGCTGGAACGGTGAATTTGTAAACCCGAATAAATAGGGGCCGGTATGAACATTAAATTTTACGGAACCCGCGGCGTCTTTCCGGTCGGTGCCCAGATGAGCTGTGCCATGGTTGAAGCTCCCGATGGAACATTCGTTATCGACCTCGGCTCCAGCGCGTTGTTTGACGACCCGGCACGCATCGCCGCCATTGATCACGTCCTGCTTACCCACATGCACCCCGACCACATCGCAATGCTGGCCAGCCTCATCATCGAACGGCTCAACCTGCCGGATGCAGAAGGCGACTGCACTTTTGTTTCGCCCGAATCCATTCGCGACTATATGGACTTTTCCGAGCTCGGCGACGTTCCCGGCTACCGGCAGCTTGAAGCTGTGCCCGCTCAGTGGTGCGGACTCAAACTCGAAGCAACTCTCACCAACCACCCCAAGAAAAACTTTGCCTATAAAATGACGGATGATGCGGCCACCGTCGTCTGGACTGGCGACNNACTGCTCCTATTCACCGGGGCTCGCTGCTTTCTGCCGCGGGGCCGACGTCATCATCTGCGAATCCTCCATGAAAGAGGAGAGTATGAAAAACGCGCTGGCGTGGGGTCACATGACTCCGTCGCTCTTTGCAAAACTCATGAACGAGGTCGCGCCTGCCAAAGCTGTTGCCACCCATTTTGTCGAACTCGAGCCGCCGGAATTTCTTTCCGAAGTCCGGAAAAATCTGAATCCCGGCATCGAACTCATCGCCGCCACGGAGGGGATGGTTCTGAATATCGTCTGAGTTTTCCAAAGGTTGAAAAATTATTTTGTGCCGGTGCAGANNCGCCGAGCGAGCCCCATGCGTTCGGAGCCTCGGCGGCTTTTTTGATTTTCCGCAATTGCGGCAGGGCGAGCAGTTTCTGCAATTTGGTGAGGAACTCCATGCGGAACAGAACCGCAACGCCGAGGAAGTAGCGGAGGCCGATGTCTTCGGTGGTGATCGGATAGATTTGGGTCGAGACGTCTTTGAATCCAGCTTCATTTAATTTTCCGAAAAGCTGGCTGCCGATCAGGCGGTTGCCCCCTTTGCGTTTCTGGCCTGCACCGGTTTGGCGGATAAATTTTACGAAGGCGTCGCTTTCCGGTGAAAAGCTGGTCCAGTTGTCGTCGATATCGAGCACGCAGAGAACGCCGCCGGGCTTGAGAACTTTCCGAATATTGGAAAGCGCAAGCTGAGGTTTTTCCAAATGTTGGAAAATGAAGCGGGCATAGACAAAGTCGAACGAATTTTCCGGCAGATTAAGTTCATAAAGATTGCCGAGGCAGAACGAAACGTTATCCACCTTTTCTGATATTTTGGCCTGATAGGCGGTGAAGATCAGTTCTTCACTGATGTCCACTCCGGTAACGGTGCCGTGTTCGACCGCCTTTGCCAGTTCGCAGCTGATGAAGCCCGGGCCGCAAGCGATATCGAGCACGTTCATACCGGGTTTGAGACCGGCTGTTTTCCAGACATCCCGTTCGATGTCGATTGCAATCGTTGCTTGCAGCTTTAGGCGCTCGAGCTCTTCGGCGGTTTTTTCAAACTTTCCGAACTTATACGATCCGGCATCGGACAGGTTTTCTGTACTCATATCAGCAGTCCTTAAACTTAAAAAATGATATTTCCTTCATTGTCCCGCTTATGTCTCAGGAGAAACGATACATTTGGAAAGAGGCGTGTTTTTTGAATCCATGCCAGAACCATGGCCATGACCGCCAGCGTGATGGGAATCACACTCGATGAGTTGATCGATCGGATGTGTAACAGCGTGTTCAGACCGAATAACAGAACAAGCAGGTATCCGATCAAATTGCAGTTTTTGATTCCGTACAAAATGTAGAGATAAATGATTAGTGGAAGAATTACTACCGGAAGAAACGCGGGCATCTGGCCGGGTTCCAAGGTTTGGAAAATGCCAATCAGCTGAAGCATTTTGATGAGAAAAAAGAAAAGCGTAACGGTCAGTAGGGAGTAGTTCAAATAGCGGTTGTTCCGTTTATCCTGCGGATAGGGCCACTGGGCGAGCGAACGTTCGACGGCGCCAGCGCCGTGCCTGTCTTTCAGCTCATTATAGATCTGCTCTTTTCGCTGACCTTGGCTGAGCCGTAATTGAACGTCTTCACCGACTTTACTGCGCAGGTTTATTTTCATTTTTTACCGGATTGTTATGGAGTTTAGTCGGCGATCCTAAAGGTTTTTCCAATGTTTGGAAATTTTTCATTTGATTTTTCCAACGTTCGGAAAGCTCAGTCGCGCAGGGAAATCAGGAAAACCTTGTCCTGCCGACGGGNNNNGTCCCCGCCGTGCCAGAAGCCGCGATTGAACACTTTGCTTAGCTCGGCAATCCACGGCTCAAACTTGTCCGGCGTATAGGTTCCGGCGGCCAGCGCGTCGAGCGCCTCGCGGTAAACCTTCGTCACGGTGGACACGTAATCAGCCGAACGTCCGCGCCCCTCAATCTTTAGTACCGAAATTCCGGCGGCGGTGATTTTATCCAGATACTGAATCGTGCAGATGTCTTTCGGCGACATGACGTACTTGTTGTCGATCACCAGCTCCTCGCCGGTCTCCTCGTCCGTCACGCGGTATCTGCGGCGGCAGGGCTGGAAACACGCTCCGCGGTTGGCCGAGTTGTTGTACTGCGCAAGGCTCATGAAACATTTACCGCTCACGGCGACGCACAGCGCGCCGTGGGCGAACAGTTCCAGACGGATCAGATCGCCGGACGGGCCGCGAAGGTTTTTCTCCTGAACTTTTTTCCAAACATTGGAAATCTGTTCGAGCGAAAGCTCGCGCGCCAGCACCACGGTGTCGGCGGTTCGGGCATAAAATTCCAAGGCTTGGAAATTTGTCACATTCGCTTGCACCGAAATATGCACTTCGAGGCCGATTGAGCGGGCGTATTCAATCGTCGCGATGTCCGTCGCAATCACGGCGGAAACTCCGTCAGCTTTCGCGGCGTCGCACAGCGCGTGCATCTCTTCGATCTCGTCGTCATAGACAATCGTGTTGAGCGTCAGATAGCTCTTCACGCCGGCGTCGCGGCAGCGGGTTACAATGTTCGGAAGGTCTTCAATCGTCAAATTTGCGGCGCGGGCGCGCATGTTCAGCTTGCCGACGCCGAAATAGACGGAATCTGCCCCGGCGTTGATCGCCGCCGCCAGCGCCGCTTCCGATCCCGCCGGACTCATCAGTTCGATTTTACCTGACATAAACGTTCCAATGTTTGGAAAAAACAGATCGAGAGTTTGCCACGCCCTGCGGGCGTTGCCCAGCAATAGCTGGGCCTCTTTCGCCTTGCTCAGGCCCAATGTTTGGACGCATTGTACAACCATGAAGAGCGCAAAGACAGCGGGGCAGGTTCTTTTATTCATCGGCATTGCGTTTCTGCCGTCGCTCAGTGCGGTATTTGTGCAAACGGACGACTGGTATGTGGCACTGAACAAACCGGTCTGGAATCCGCCGACGTGGGTATTCGGTCCGGTCTGGACTTTGCTTTATCTGATGATCGGTTTGTCCGGTTATTTTGCCTGGACGCGCGGCGGGCGGCAGGGCCGCTCGGCCGCAATTGCGGTGTATGGCGCACAGCTCCTGCTCAACGCCTTGTGGACGCCGCTTTTTTTTGGTCTGCATCGGATCGGATGGGCTTTGGCAGATTTGATTCTGCTGTGGTTTATGATTCTTATTTGTATCGGGACATTCAGTCAGCGCAGCCGTTTGGCGACGTGGCTGCTGATGCCGTATTTTATCTGGGTCTCCTTCGCTGGAGTGCTTAATGCCGTTATCCTGACAATGAATTGAAATGAGAAACATGAAACAAAAACAGATTTGTCACGCATTGGAAGTGTCGCGCTGGGTTTGTGTGATTATCGGATTCCAGATCGCCTTTTTTTTCACCGGTTATCCGCAGAAGCAGTTGCATCACTTAATGCCGTGGGTGGTGCTGTCCCTGATGGGATTGAGTGCGGTCGAATCGCTTTTTTTTAGTGAAGCCGCTTCGCAGATCACCGGTTATGTCCGCAGCGCGTATCAGAGACAATCTGGACTCGCGATGTTGACTGTGGCGCTGACGGCTCTGCTGGTTCGTTTTGGCCGCTGGGGCGTGTATGCGGAGGCAACGGTACTGAGCACAACCCTGATTTTCTTTGCTCTATCAGCCTGCAATCACGCCTGGTCGGCATTTAAAGAAGGCAATCACGGCCTGCAAAATTTGATGCGTCCGGTGCTGACTGCTTTGTTGGTCGGATTTACCGTTCCGTTTATCGTCCGGGCTCTTCAGATGCATTGATTTTCTGGCTTCCGCTTATCTTTTTCGGCTTGCAGAGAGGGGGCCTTCTTTTTACGGATAGCACCGCAGTTACTGCATTTGAAACGATCAATTTTTCTTTGATGAGCGGCGCTTCGGATTTCCGTCCCTATTCGGAAACGCTGGCTTTTCTCTCCCGTATCCATTACAACGCGCCCATGCACTCGAATCTCCATCCATACGCTCCTTCTGCACAAGCCGCGCAGATTGTCCGCATCACCTGGCTGGGACTATTCGTAAACATCCTGCTGACCATCCTGAAATTTGTCTTCGGGATCATCGGACACAGCGAGGCGGCGGTCGCCGATGCGGTACACAGTTTTTCCGATCTGGGAACCGATCTGGCGGTTCTCTTCGGGGTCCGCTTTTGGTCCGCTCCGGCGGATGAGTGCCATCCCTACGGCCACCGCCGAATTGAAACACTCATCACTNNCGTCGGCTTCAGTCTCGACGCCGTTGAAAAGCTGCGCTATCCGCCGGCCACTTCGCCGGCCCTGATCGCGCTGACCGGTTCGCTGGTGACCATTTTTTTCAAGGAATGGCTTTTTCGCCGGACCCGCAAAGTCGGACGGCGTGTCGGGTCGGCGGCGGTTTTGGCCAATGCGTGGCACCACCGCTCGGATGCCTTCAGCTCCATTCCCGTCATCATCGCGGTCAGCGCCTCGGCGTTTAATCCCCAGTGGCATTTTCTCGACCAGATCGGCGCGCTCATTGTCGCCGTCATGATCCTCAAAGCGGCCTGGGATATCACCAAACCGGCGCTGGCCGAACTGATCGACTCCGGCGCATCGCGGCAGGACTATCAGCAGATCATCGAACTTTCACAGGGCATTCCCGGAGTCATTTCCGTGCATAAAGTCCGCACGCGCCGCAGCGGCGCGGGGTTCTATGTCGATCTGCACGCGATGGTCGACGGAAGCATCACCGTGCACGCCGGACACGACATCGCCACACAGTTGCAGCGCAAGCTCATCGTCGACGGCCCCTCCGTCGCCGACGTCGTCGTGCACATCGAACCGGACAAATAAGAGCCCTTATCATCCGTTATTTTCCCTTGCGCCGGAGGTTCTCCTGCGTACTCTGTTTCGTCCAGCGCACCGCTGGTAGAATGGATCGGTTGAAATGAAAAAACGCGCGGCAGTCGGAATGAGCGGCGGCACGGACAGCTCCGTGGCGGCGGCTCTGCTTGTGGAACAAGGTTACGAAGTCATCGGCCTCACCGCCCACATGTGGAAAGAAGGTTCGCGCTGCTGTTCGCTCGAAGACGTCACCCGCGCACAGAAAGTCTGTGCCGCGCTCGGCATCCGCCACTATGTCGTCAACGCGCAGGACCGCTTCACCGAACGGGTCGTCAATCCGTTCGTTGCCGGATACGTCGCGGGCGAAACGCCGTCGCCCTGCATCTCCTGCAACCAGTTCATCAAATTCGGCTTCCTGCTCGATCGCGCGGCGCAGCTCGACTGCGACGTGCTCGCCACCGGCCACTATGCCCGCATCGAAGAACGCGACGGAACCTTCCATCTCCTGCGCGCCGTCGATCCCAAAAAAGACCAGACCTACTTCCTCAGCCGCCTCTCGCAAAAGCAACTCGCGCACATCGCCTTTCCGCTCGGTGATTGGACCAAAGAAAAAGTCAAAAAATGGTCGAACGACCACAATCTCCCGATCGTCCCGCGTGGCGAAAGTCAGGATCTCTGTTTCGTCGAAGCCGGGAAATACGCCGACTTCATCGAAAGTCGCGCGCCGGAAGTGAAGAAAAAAGGGCAGGTGCTCGACGATCAGGGCAACGAACTTGCCGAACACGACGGCATTCACCGCTTCACCGTCGGACAGCGCGGCGGAACCGGCGTTGCCACCGGCGAACGTGTTTACGTCAAAAACATCGATGCAGACAGCAACCGGATCACACTCGCGCCGCGCGAAAAAATGATGCAACCCGAATGCCTCGTCACCGATGCACACTGGATTTCCGGTGAGTTTCCAATGTCTGGAAGTTTATCCGTTCAACCGCGCTACGGACATCGCGGCGCGCCCGCAACGATCGAAAAAATCAGCGATACCGAATTTAAAGTCGTTTTTGAAGAACCGCAGTTTGCTCTCACGCCCGGCCAAGCCGCCGTCGTCTATTCCGGCGACGAAGTCCTCGGCGGCGGCTGGATTAGTTAGTCAGTTTTCTGAGGTGTGGCGGCGATTGAAGGGATCGATGTAGCGTCCGATTACAAACAATTCCCCAGCTTTTGGGTAGAACTCGCTACCGTTCATTTCAATGCCAGCTAAAAAATACTTCACGTTTATAAGGCCCTGAACGTCAACTTGATCGCGAAGTATACCCCCAATTCGAAAATTTAATTTATTATCAAACTCCCCGTATTGAATATTTCCTCCAACATTTGGTTCATTGTCGGACTGAGTTATTTCGTCAATAGCAGACATGATTTGAGACATGTCCGGATGCTGCTCTGAGGACAGCATTTCTGAAAAGGTTTCTTTTCCAGAGCCGATCGCCCAGATGTAGTGGTCCTTATGGTAGATAGTGAAATTATATGGACAATTTGGCTGATTGAAAAATTTAGCCAAAACAATTTTGTTGGTTTCTGGGCATCGACCGCAAAGAAAGAACTCCAATGAACAATCATTTTCAAGATCACTCGAAAGGCGGTGAGTAAGATGGTTAACATACTTCAAGACGAGGTCGCAGATACCCTTGAAAGATACCTCAGGATCATTCGGTATAGCGCACAGTTGTTGTAAGACGATGAAAAGAAATTCGCGCAATGTTTGTGCGGCCAAAAATGAGCCGGAGAATCCCATCCCATAGGTTGATTCGAAAAACAGGGGCTGTTCTCCAGTTTGTGAGTCGCGAGGTTCGAATATTTTCACAGGTACTTGGAACACTTTTATACCATAGTCAGAGGAAACCCCTGGCATTGTGATTCTGGAGTCGGACGCCAGACGCACATTATTTTCTTCGTTCCGTTTCCATGCCACACACAGTGTCATTTTAAGCCTTAGCTTTTCCAATTGGATCGAGCACCCAGCGTTTGTTGAACCAGAAGTATTGCTCGGGGTTGGCGCGGATTTCGGCGTCGAAGATGGAGACGAGCTGCTGCATCATGCGCTGCCAGTCCTCTTTTTTGTCGAGCGACGGATCGGGGAAGATCGGATCGAATACTTTGTATTCGTGGTGCGACCAGCCGCGACGGATGAGCGCGACGGGATAGATCGGGCAGTTGGCCATTTGTGCGAAGAGTGCCGCGCCTGCGCCGAGGTTGGCTTTGCCGCCGAGGAAGTCGATTGATAGAGCTTCAGTGCTTGAGCGCACGTCGGGCAGGATGGCAAGTACTTCGCCGGCTTTCAGGCGGCGCACGACATTACGCAGTATTTTGGAATCGTTCAAAACCACTTCCATGCCGGTGGTGTTGCGGATCTGATTGAGCAGATCGTCGGAGAGCGGATTTTTCTGTCGCCGGGCAATCGAAAAGACCGGAATGCCCGCCAGTTTGCAGGCGACGCCGCCGAGATCCCAGTTGCCCATGTGCGCGGTGGAAAAAATGAACGCGCCGTTTTTCTGATAGATTTCCTGCATGGCGACGATGCCGGTGTAGAGCGGCATTTTTTGCAGTTTTTCGGGTGTCAGCTTGCCGAAACGCGCGGCCTCGACGGCATTGAAGCAGATGTTGCGGAACGAGAGCCGGGCAATGCGTTTGCGCTCTTTAGCCGTAAACCGGTCGCCGAAAACCAGTTCGAGCCGGGTGAGCGCTTTATCAACCCGGAAGCGCAGCACGTAAAAGAAAAACAGACTGCCGAGCCAGCCGACGGCCAGCGCCGCCCGCAACGGCAGAACATTTACCACGACGAACAGGATGCGAAGTAGAACGTATTCAAAAACATGTTTGGTGCGGTGTTTCATCAAATGGTGTCTATTAAATAGCCATATTTATCTATTTTTAACAGAAGGAAACGAAGGGAAACAGAGGCCGGAGGCAAATAAGGAGGCTATGGACGTTTATCGGTGTTTGGGTTGCCAACCTTCGTTTCCTTCTGTAGAAAAACTACTTATTTACCGCGTCCGCCGAAGCGGCGGCGGGGCGGTTCTCGCAGGAAGGGTTGAGCGCGCGCGCCGACATAAACAGCGTCTTCGCCCAGAAGTTCTTCGAGCGTTTGCACCAGTTCCGGCGAGGCGGTCACCTGAGAATGGCGGTCGGCTTTGATGAAGATCTTTTCGCCGGAGTCGAGCAGAATGCAGATGTTGAGCGGCGTCGGGCCGGGATAGCCGGCGGCGATTTTTTTAATGGCTTGAAGTTTGGCGGGGCTCAGCGAGGCTTCGGTCATGTGAAGGCTGACTTTTTCCGCGAAGAGGGCGGGTGCGTTGGCCAGCGGGAAGAGTTCTGAAATTTGAACTTCGATTTCGTCGCGGAAGTCGCGCACGACTTTTCCGGTGGCCATGACGGCGTTGCCGTCTTCGAGGATTTTTTCAAACTTCGGAAAATCGTCCGGCCAGACGACGGCATTCACAGAGCTTTCAAGGCCTTCGAGTGCGAAGCGGGCGTAGGGGCGCGGATCGTCTTTTTTGGTGAAGACCTTGCGGTATTTATCAATCAGTCCGCCGACCCGGACGTACGCTTTGCTTTCGTCGCCGCCGGCGGTTTCCAGCACGTCGGCCAGCCCGCTGATCCGTTGCAGAGCCAGAGTACTAAGCGTCCATTCGAATGCGGCCAGCGGATGGCCAGAGATATAAAAACCGATCAGTTCTTTTTCGGCGGCGAGCATTTCGCTTTCGTGCCACGGTTCGATCTCCGGCAGCTCTTCGTCGGAATCGCTTTTCTGTTCGGCGGTGCCGAGCATGTCGAACATGGAAGTTTGTCCGCTGGCGCGGTCGCGCGCGGCTTCGGCGGCACGGCCCATGGCGGTTTCAATTCCCTCAAAAAGACGTGCGCGGTGAATACCGGTGAAGTCGAATGCGCCGCATTTGATTAAACTTTCGATCGTTTTCCGGTTCACTTCGCGCGAGTCGATGCGCTGGCAGAAGTCGATCAGCCCCTTGAACGGGCCGTTGGCTTCGCGTTCTTTCACCAGCGCTTCAACGGCGCCGGCGCCGACGTTTTTGACTCCGGCCATGCCGAAGAGAATTGATCCGTTGACGGGGCGGAAGCGGGCGATACTTTCGTTGACGCTCGGCGGGCGAACCTCGGTTCCCATTTCGCGGGTTTCGGCCAGTACGATCGGGAGTTTATCGGGGTTGCCCATTTCGGACGAAAGCAGCGAGGCCATGAATTCGGCGGGATAGTGCGCTTTCAGATAAGCGGTCTGGTACGAAATGAACCCGTAGGCGGTAGAATGGGATTTGTTGAATCCGTATTCGGCGAACTTTTCAATGTTATCGAAAATGCGCTCAGCCTGCGCTTTCGGGATTTTGTTTACCCGGGCGCAGCCTTCGACAAAGTTGCCGCGTTGCTTGGCCATTTCTTCGGGTTTTTTCTTCCCCATCGCGCGGCGCAGAATATCCCCTTCGCCCAGCGAGAAGCCGGCCAGGTCGCGCGCGGCCTGCTGAATCTGCTCCTGATAGACGATAATTCCGTTGGTTTCTTTGAGAATCGGCTCGAGAATCGGATGATCGTACTGAACTTTTTCGTGGCCGTGTTTGCGTTTGGTATAGAGCGGAATGAACTGCATCGGGCCCGGGCGGTAAAGCGCAAGAATGGCGATGATATCTTCCATACAGTCGGGCGCGACCTNNGCATGCCGGGACTTTCAAGCTGGAACACGCCGGCGGTATTTCCTTTACAGAGCAGCTCGAACGTTTTCGCGTCGTCGAGCGGAAACTCCATGGCGTCGAGCTTCACCCCGTGGTTTTTTTCCACGTGGGCGATCGCCTCCTGAATGATCGTCAGGTTTTTCAGCCCGAGAAAGTCCATCTTCAGCAGGCCGATCTCTTCGGTCGGTCCTTTTTCGAACTGCACGACGGTCATGCCGTCTTTGCGTTCTTTCGTCAGCGGAATAATTTCAACCAGCGGCTTTTCGCCGATGACCACGCCGGCGGCGTGCATGCCTGCGTGGCGCGGCAGCCCTTCGAGGCGCGGCGCATATTTCATGATTTCGCGCGCTGTTGGGTCGCTCGCGCAGGTCCGCTTAAAGTCGGGGCTTTCCGNNGGCAGAAGTCGATATCGAAGTCGGGCGGCGAGACGCGGTCGGGATTGAGGAAGCGCTCGAAAATCAAGTTGTATTTCAGCGGATCGATCGCGGTGATGCCGAGCGCGTAGGCCAGAATTGAGCCGGCGCCCGATCCGCGGCCCGGGCCGACCGGAATACCGTCGTTTTTTGCCCACTGGATGAAGTCCTGAACGACGAGAAAGTAATTGATGTAGTTGGTCTTTTTGATGATGCCGACTTCGTACTCGAACTGTTCTTTCACTTTCCGTCCGAGATCGTCTTCCGGCTGGTCGAAGTCTTTCAGCTTATAGAGTTTTTCCAATCCGCGCTTGCCGAGTTCGACGAGGTAATCCTCTTTTGTCGTTCCTTCCGGCAGAGGAAATGTCGGGAAATGAAGCCGCTCGGCGGGCAGGTTAAACTCAAACTCGACGTTGCAGCGGCGGGCGATTTCAATCGTATTGGCCAGCGCCTCCGGCTGGTTCGGGAAAAGCCGCTCCATCTCTGCGCCGCTCTTCATATAAAACTGATCGCCCGAATAACGCATCCGGTTGGGATCGGAAACCAGATTGCCGTGCTGGAGGCAGATTAGCACATCGTGTGCTTCATGATCTTCCTGCCGTAGATAATGGACGTCGTTGGTGGCTACCAGCGGCAGGCTGGTGATTTTGGCAACTTCGAGAATCGATTTGTTGGCCGCCTTCTGTTCCTGCATGCCGTGATCCTGAAGTTCCAGGAAAAAATTATTTGGTCCGAGGATTTCGGAATATTCTTTCGCCAGCGCGACGGCTTTATCGATCGCGCCCTCGGCGCAGGCTTCTGTCACTTCGTCCTTCAGACAGGCAGAGAGTCCGATCAGTCCCTTGCTGTACTGACGGAGCAGTTTTTTGTCGAGACGCGGCTTGTAATAGAATCCTTCCAGATGGCTCAGCGAAACCAGTCGCATCAGGTTCTGGTAGCCCTCCTGATCTTCGGCCAACAGTACCAGATGCATGTTGTCGGCCTGTGAGGTCTTTTCGTCCATTCCGTTGCGGGCGAGATAGACCTCGCAACCGATGATCGGCTTAATGCCGTTTTTATAGGCCTGCTTGTAAAACTCCACCGCGCCGTACAGCACGCCGTGATCGGTAATCGCCAGATACTCCTGCCCCAGCTCTTTGGCGGTTTTCATCGCTTCGGCCACCTTGCAGGTACTGTCCAGCAGGCTGTACTCGGTGTGAAAATGAAGATGGCAGAAGGGGATGGTCTTCATAAAGACCCTCCGAAAGAACGAAGCCCGAAAAACCCAATGACAGAAGGAATGACGAATCCCGAAATCTGAATCATAAAAATGGAAGTACTCTTCGTCATTAGGGCTTCTTTAGGTGTTTGGGTATTTCATTAATTCGTCATTAAACAGCTGTGCTGTGAAGTCCCATATTACCGAACCCATCCGTCGGGGAAAGACCGGAGTTTTCCAAGGTTTGGAAAAACGGTCGAAATTTTTTCCAAACCTTGGAAAATCAACCACTTCGCGATCTGATTTTTCTCAGCCCGGCGGAGCCGTTGCGGGGTCGCCCCACGTTTGACTTGCTGAAACGGAAGTTTTGATTCATCGTTTGCTCATGTTTCCATTTCGGAAAAAGTTCCACCTGGTAATTGTCTGTACGGCCAACCGCACGCGTAGCGCCTATCTGGAAGGCTACCTCAAACACTATCTGCTGCAGTACCGTTCCGGCGCGCTCCGGCGCATCAAAATCACCTCGGCTGGCACCAAAGCGATGACGGGCGGGCGGGTCAACGATGTGGTGGCGCTGATTGCCCGTCAAAACGGATTCAGCCTGCGTCAGCATACTTCGTCGCCGCTGTCGAACGGGTTGATCAAACGGGCCGATCTGATTTTGGTGATGGAGCAGGAACATAAGGATTTCATCCTCGAACAATATCCGGATGCCGCCGAGAAGGTGTTCCGGCTGATGGAGTTTGGCTGGCAGGGCGAGGATGAGGTCGAAACCCTCGATGTCCCCGACCCAACCGGCAAACAGGTCGAAGATTTCAAGGCCTTTATCCATACAGCTCATGTGGAAGCCGATCGGCTGATTCATGAACTTGTTCATCGGGAAATCATATGAAGACCGTGCATACTCAACTGCCGGGGTTGCGTGTACTGGTTCTTTCTGTCAGTGCGGGCACCGGGCACATTCGCGCCGGTGAAGCGCTGGCGAAGGCCGCGGCGGGCCACCCTGCAACGGGCGAGGTGCTGCACATCGACTCGTTGAGCTATACCAACAAAGTATTTCGCCGGTTTTACGGGCAGTTTTATATCGATTTGGTGAAGAGCGCCCCGATTCTTCTCGGCTGGTTCTATGAATCTCAGGACGAGCCGTGGAAAACGGAAAAAATGCGTTTGATGATGGACCGGATGAATACCGGCCCACTGATTCGGCAGATTAAAAAATTCAAGCCGGATATCACGATTTGCACGCACTTTCTGCCGGCCGAAATTCTTTCGCACCTGATGAAGCGCGGAAAAATCGAGACGCAGCTTTCGACAACCATCACCGATTACCACGCCCATGCGATGTGGCTGTCGCGACTGATCAATCATTATTTTGTCGCCAATGATGAGTCACGGGCGCAGCTCGAGAATATCGGATTCCCACCCGAAAGCATTACGGTTTCCGGGATTCCGATCGACCCGGTATTCTGTGAAGTCAAAGATCGTGCCGCCCTGCGGAAAAAGCAGGGTCTGCGGAACGATATTCCCATGCTGCTGGTCTCGGCCGGAGCGCTGGGGGTCAGTTCGGCGGAACGGATTGTGGAGGTTCTGAGCGAACTCTCGCTTCCGATGCAAATTGTAGTGATTTGCGGTCGGAATGAAAAACTGCGACAGAACGTGCTCGATCAGCTGAACCGGCATCCGGAGCCCGTTGCGCATCTCGACTTTAAAGTGCTTGGCTATACCACGGAAATGGACGAGTGGATGAAGTCTGCCGATCTGTACATTGGTAAGCCCGGCGGGCTCACCACTGCCGAAGCGATGAGTTGCGGGCTGCCGATGGTGATCTATCAGCCGATTCCCGGGCAGGAGGAGCGCAACAGCGATTTTCTGCTCGAAAACGGGGCTGCCGTGAAATGCAATCAGCTGGCGACCATGGCCTATAAAGTCAATCTATTGCTGAACAATCCGGAGCGCATGGCCAAAATGCGCCGCCGCGCTTACGAACTTTCTCATCCGGATGCGGCGCGCGAAATCATCCAAAAGCTGATTGAGGAATTGCACGTTGGTGCAGTCAGTATTCCCCGTGAGAAACGCGGAGCGAAAACCAAAGCGAAGCTGCGCCGGCTGGGGCGGAAGCTCTCGCTGAGCAGTGAGGAATCTATATTCCGGATTTAACCGGACGGTGCTTGAAACGAGCCAGTAAAAACAGCCCCGCGAGGCCCAGTATGAGCCCCGCGAGGTAAAAATGCCATTGAGCTGCGCGCTGCCCGAAAATGATAATTCCACTTGCCACAGCCACCGCGTTGTTCACCGTCTGGGCAATCGGCATAAAGCGCGAGGCGGTCTTCTGCTGAAGGCCCACCTGCATGCAGTAATCCGCAAACACATTCAACGGGATGGCGATGACCATAGCGATCAGGCTGAAGAGCAGGTCTTCATTGCGGATCAGGGCATGAAACGTTTTTGCACTGCGGAGCTCATCCAGCGACAGATAGGTGATCGCCATTTGCGCAAAAACTGCGCCGGCGCCGAAAAGCGCCCCGGAAATCATTGCCCAGCAGATCGGGTGTTTTTTTGCAAAAAAGATCAGAATGCCGCCGCTCAGCAGAATCGTCAGCATAAACAGGCCGATACTGATCTGGGTGCTGTGCTGAGTAATGTCATACTGCACGCCCGATACATCACCGAAGGCGATCAGGATCGGCATCAGAATCAGCAGAGCCAGCGCCAGCCGTGCTGCCGGGTGCAGCTTTTCGTGCAGCATAAAACGCGAGACGGTCACCAGAACGATAAAGCCGAACCCGTACAGCGGCTGCACTACAGCCACGCCGACCAGTCGCATTGCCGCGGCGTAGGGCAGCAGACCGAAGCACCCGACAAAAAATCCGAGCATCCAGCGCCGGTCTTTTAGAAGACTGAGCGCCGATTTCCAAACATTGGAAAACGTCAGCGGCGGAAGCCGGTCCAGCGCCGATTTCTGTAACACCGGAGCCAGGTTGAACAGGCTCATGGCAAGCAGCGCGAGCAGAATTCCGACGGGTTTATACAAATGTACGGACATGGAACCTGAATAGCAGATTGAAGGCGAAAATAAACGCAGATTTTAAACCGGACAACGCTTACGCTTTTTTCCGCGTCTTGGGGGCCGGCTTAATTTGATACGATGGGCCGTTCTCTTCGGCAACCCGACTGAGGTACTGCTCAATCGCATCTTCAATCAGGTACTGCACCGCCGTGCGCGGTCGCATGGTCTGCGCCAGTTTTTTCAGTTCCTGCTTCAGTTCTTTGTTTATACGGACCGATTCGGTGTCACTCATGGCGGCAGTGTAGTAAAAATTCCACCGCATCCAAGCTCTTAAATAACCTATGAAATTTACCTTGATCTTTTCCACAATTGTGGCAGTTTGTCGGCATGAGCAAGACGGGCGGCAGTTCGGGGGGAACATCCGAAAGCGTACGGATCTCAAGCGAGATTAAACGGAAACTGCAGGAATACAGCCGTCAGCAGAAACGGCCGCTCCGCCGTGAGCTCGACAAGGCCGTTGAAATCTATTTGCGGGAACAGGAAGTTAGAGAGTGATGCGAAAATGGAAAGCGAAAGAACTCTTTTGCGTATGCGGGAAACGGTGCGAACCGCAATCAGCTGTCTGTTGATTGTGGTCAGCCCGGCGTTGATTATTCTGATTCTTGCGCTCTGGTGATTTTTAGACCGATATAAGGGGCCTTACGGGACTGCAGGCCAAGTACGGGCCCCGCCTTTTACGCTATGCGGTCGAGCGAGCGATACTGAATGGCCTCGGCGATGTGGTCGGTGCCGATTTGCTCTTCGCCCGCGAGGTCGGCGATCGTACGCGCCACCTTCAAAATCCGGTCATAGGCCCGTGCGCTGAAATTCATTTCCGATACTGCCGTTTTTAACAGCTGCTTGGCGTCATCCGACAGATGGCAGTATTTGCGCGACTGCTTCGGTTGCATGTCCGCATTGCAGTGCACGTGCCGGTCCTTAGCGTAACGCTCCTGCTGAATTTTTCGCGCCACGACAATTCGTTTGCGGATGGCGGCAGAGGGCTCTCCCTTTTCAAGGCCGGAGAGTTTCTGATAGTCCACGGCGGGCACTTCGATGTGAATGTCGATGCGATCCAGAAGGGGACCGGAAATTTTGCTCTGATAGCGCTGAACCTGTAACGGAGTTGAGG
>DINM01000138.1:13335-13774 GCA_002423675.1 Verrucomicrobia bacterium UBA5540 | reverse complement strand
GATGCAGCGCTTCGCCGAGTTTTTCGTTGTCCATTTTAGATTCAGGAGCGACGCTGATGGAGATAACCGGAGCCGGAAATTCCATCGCCTCGAGGAAGATGGGATGGTCTTTATCGCACAGCGTATCCCCGGTCTTGGTGTCGGAAAGTCCAACGACGGCAACGATATCACCGGCGTATGCGGTATCGATTGCCTCCTGCTTGTTGGCATGCATGCGCAAAATACGTCCGACGCGTTGCGCTTTATCGCGCGAGCTGTTGAAAATATTCGAACCGGAAGTCAGCGTGCCGGAGTAGATGCGAACATAGGTCAACTTTCCCATGTGTTTATCGGACATGATTTTAAATGCCAGCGCAGAGAGGGAATCGTCGTCTTTCGGTTCACGGGAAACGTCCGCGCCGCCCTTTTCACAGATGATCGGCGGAATTTCATTTGGCGC
>DINM01000138.1:0-13254 GCA_002423675.1 Verrucomicrobia bacterium UBA5540 | reverse complement strand
GGGACAGCGTTTCCGCCCAGTTCCTTTTGGATGCCTTCGACCACACCGAAGAAGTCGGCGCCAACGCGGTCCATTTTGTTCACGAACGCGATTTTGGGAACGCTGTATCGTTCAGACTGGTGCCAGACGGTTTCAGACTGAGGCTGAACGCCGCCGACGGCACAAAACAGAGCGATCGCGCCGTCAAGCACACGCAGCGCACGCTCCACTTCCATGGTAAAGTCTACATGGCCGGGAGTGTCGATCAGTGAAATCATGTGCTCTTTCCACATGGTGCTGGTGGCGGCGGAAGTAATCGTAATCCCGCGTTCCTGCTCCTGAACCATCCAGTCCATGGTGGCCGCGCCGTCGTGCACTTCACCGATTTTGTGTGATTTTCCGGAGTAATAAAGAATACGCTCGCTGAACGTGGTTTTGCCGGCGTCGATGTGCGCCATAATTCCGATGTTACGGACTTTCGATAATGCTACTGCTCTGGCCATGGTTCTGTCCTCGTTTGGGTTCTATTCTATATCCTTATAAAAGAGCCGCGAAATATGGCGTTTCGCCCCCGCGCCTTCAAGCGCAAATGCGTTAAATTTTGGTTTCCAAGGATTGAAAAAACCACGCCGCAATTTTCCAAACATTGGAAAATCCGGGCTATTGCGCCGCTTTTTTGAGCTGTTTCACGCTCACCGTCTCTTCGTAGAGCGCCTTGCCCACAATAGCACCGGTCAGATTGGCGCAATTCAGCGCCGCCAGCCGTTTAATATCCTCAACACTCGAAACCCCGCCGGAGGCGACCACATTACACGAAACCGCCGAGCAGATTTTTCCCATTTCAAAGGCGTTTACGCCGTCGAGCATCCCGTCGCGGCTTGTATCCGTATAAATAATGGTACCGACACCAGCGGCGTCCACCTGTTTGGCCAAATCGACTGCTTCCATTTTGGTGGTTTCCACCCAGCCCTTGGTCTGGACCTTGCCGTCGCGCGCATCAATGCCAACGGCTATCTTCTCGCCGCCGAACTTTTCGACCAGCCGCGCCAGCTCTTCGGGATGTTCGCAGGCGCGGGTTCCCAGAATTACGCGGCATACACCGGTCGCCAGCAGGGCTTCAATATCCTCATCCGTACGGATCCCGCCGCCGATTTCCACCGGAATATCAATCGCTGCGCAAATTTCGCGCAACACTTCGGTGTGAACCGGTTTGCCCTGAAATGCACCGTCGAGATCGACGACGTGCAGAAACTCCCCGCCCTCTTTGACCCACTGCTGCGCCATTTCGACCGGAGAATCGGAATAGACGGTCTCCTCGTTCGCCAAGCCCTGCCGCAAACGTACGCACTTGCCACCCTTTAAATCAATTGCAGGAATAATTGTGATCATTTGCTTTTCCTTAGTTACAGATTACCGAAGTTTTTGAGCATTTGAAGGCCGGCGGATTGGCTTTTTTCGGGGTGGAACTGGACGGCAAAGACGTTGTCTTTCAGAACTGCTGAGCAGTATTTGAGCCCGTAATCCGTTTCGCCCGCGACGATGCCGGGATCTTCCGGCGCAACGTAGAAGNNCTTTAAAGATGCCGAGACCTTCAACTCCGGGCGTTTCTTCCGAGGTTTGGAAAAGCGCCTGAAGTCCTAAGCAAATTCCCATGAAAGGTTTGCCGGATTCAATCCATTTTTGAATCGGAGAGACGAAGCAGTGTTCGGTGAGGTGCGCCATGCAGTCGCCGAAAGCTCCGACGCCGGGCAGAATGACGGCGCGACAGGTGTCCAACTGAACAGGCGAAGAAACGATCTCCGCGTCCAGCCCGAGAAATTTACAGGCATTGGAAACGCTGCCGAGGTTGCCCATACCGTAATCAATAATACCGATTTTGCTCATAGAGAGAGGTTTTAACCGCGAATCACCGAGAATGCACCCGAAAAATGAGGCAACTGCATTGCGGCACAGCGTATCACAGCTCAAAAACGACAGATTTGACCTTGTTTAAAAAGTTTTCTTCCGATCTTTGGAAGATTTACTTATAGTTTTTACAATCATTGGAAAACAGAAAGGAGATAAAGATGCGCGCCCCCCTTTTTCTTTTTGCTGCGCTGAGTTTTACCTGTATGGCCGCGTCGCCTGTCGTCGAGCAACAGGCCCGCGCGTTGCAGGTGGTTCTGCGTCAGGCCGACGACTCCTATTATAACAAGCATCAATCCGAACTGAGTGATGAGGCCTACGATGCCCTGCGCACGCAGTATGATCAGCTTGTGGCCGATTATCCGGAATTGGCGGCCGAAAATCCGGTCGGCGCGCCGGTTGAATCAGGCTCCCGTTGGGTTGCACACGATGTTCCGGTTCTGAGCCTCGAGAAGGTTTATTCGGACGACGGAATTCGGGATTTTCTTCAGCGATGCGGAACCAACCGGCTGTATTGCGTCGAACCCAAGCTGGACGGACTGACGGTTGTGCTGCGCTATGTGAACGGGCGGCTGGCACAGGCGTTGACGCGCGGCGACGGAAAGACCGGACTGGATGTAACACCCGCCCTGCTCGCTTCCGGCGCGGTGCCGATCGTTCTCTCCAACGTTCCGGCACGGCTGGAACTCCGCGGCGAAGCTCTTCTTTCGTTTACCGCGCTTGAAGAACTCAACCGCCGCCGCGCCGCGAACGGGGAACCGGCGCTGAAAAGTCCGCGCAATACGGCGTCCGGAACGCTGATGTTGAAAGATTACGCCGAAATTGCCCGGCGCACGCTCACCGTTCAGCTGTTTGATCTGCTTGCCGCCGATCCGATGCCATCTACACATGCCGAGGCGCTGGCTCGGCTGAAAGCTGCCGGATTGCCGATCGTCGAAAGCCGAACCGTGCCCGCCGCCGAGGTTCTATCAGCCATCGAAACGGTCAATCGGGCAAGAAACTCATTTCCTTTTGCGACGGACGGTATTGTCATTAAGGTCGATAATCTCGCTGACTTCGCCGGCTTTGGCGCGACGGCGCATCATCCGCGCGGAGCGATTGCCCGGAAATATCATGAAACGCCGGTGCAAACCCGCCTGCTCAGCGTCGAGTGGACACAAGGCGACACCGGGAAACTGACGCCGATCGGCATCTTCGACCCCGTCGAAATCAACGGAGCGACAATTCAGCGCGCCACCCTGCACAATGCGGGCTACATCCGGGCGATGGATTTGAAAATCGGCGATTGGATTCAAGTGATTCGCGCGGGCGGCAGCGTTCCGGAAATTATCGGAGTCATTCTCGACCGACGAACCGGCAGTGAGACCGAAATCCCGAAACCTTTGGAATAACGCTTTTTCCCAGACCGGTTGAACCCCCGGATTTTCCAAAGTTTACCTCTCCCTTTGGTCGTTGCCGGCGCAACAACGTCAGCCTCTCTCGGCTACGCTTCGGGTGAAAGAAAAAGTTCCAAACTTTGGAAAAAAGGCCTACGATTTTTCCAACCTTTGGAAAATCCCGTGAAAATCGATCATGACGACTCCATATAAATATTTGTTCGGGCCGGTCCCGTCGCGGCGGCTCGGTGGGTCTCTCGGCATTGATGTGACGCCGTTTAAAACCTGCTCGTTCGACTGCATTTTCTGCCAGTGCGGATGTACGACGAGGCTGGCGGTCGAGCGCGGGGAGCTTGTGCCGCTCGCCGAGGTTTGTGCGGAAGTCGAGCGGTGGTTGAAGGAAGACGGTGCGGCCGATGTGATTACATTTGCCGGTTCGGGCGAGCCTACGCTTTATTCGCGCCTCGGCGAACTGATTGATTTTATCAAGGCACGAACGGACATTCCCGTGATTGTTCTTTCGAACGGCACCCTGCTCTACCGGCCTGATGTACGACGTGACCTATTGGATGCCGATTCCGTGAAAATCAGCCTGAGTGCCTGGGATGAGACGTCGTTCCAAAAGATAAACCGCCCGGCCCCCGGCCTTTCGTTTGAGCAGATTTTGGAAGGCGAACGAGAATTTCGTGCAGAGTTTGAAGGGAGTATTTGGCTGGAAGTCTTTCTGATGGAAGGTGTTAACTCAGATTTTGATCAAGTTCAAAAGATCGCGGCTGCAGCCGCTGAAATTCGTCCGGATAAAATCCATCTGAATACCGCAGTTCGCCCGCCGGCAGAGGCGGATGTGTTGCCGGTCGCGAAAGAAAAACTGGAGACACTGTGCGGCGTTTTTACGCCGCGCGCTGAAGTGATCGCATCGTTTTCGGCCGGTGCGGGCCCGGCGACGGAGTTGAGCGCTGAAAAAGTGATCGATCTGATTCGTCGGCACCCGGCCACGGCGGCTCAGCTAGCCCAAAGTTTCGGCACCGTTCTGACGGAAATTCTTCCCCTTCTGGATGATCCCCGGGTACAAATTGAGGTTCGCGGCGGAGAGACCTATTATAAGTGCCGGTAAAAAGGGCTTGCGCCGCATGGCTCGTTATGATTAAAAAGCCCGCTCTTTTAAGTAAGGATTAGGAAAAAATGAAAAAAGAAATTCATCCCGAGTATACTGATGCAGAAATTTCGTGCGCTTGCGGTAGCGTGGTGAAGACCCGTTCGACCGTCAAGAAAATGCACGTCAACCTTTNNTGTGCTCCGCCTGCCACCCGTTCTTCACCGGATCGGCCAAGCTGGTGGATACGGAAGGTCGTGTTGACCGCTTCCGTAAACGCTACGGCAAGTAACGACGCTCTTTTCAGGCCGGACTCTGTTTTTGCGGAGCCCGGCCTTTTTGCGCCCCGCCATGATTAATTACGCCTATCTGGAAAACCTGCGCAGACGCATCTCCGGGCTCGAAACGGAAATGTCGGCGCCGGGCGTTGCGGCCAATCCCCAGAAGATGCAGGCGTTGATGCACGATTATGCGCATCAGAAGAAAGTAGCCGCCGCCGCCGAAGCGTTTCTGAAACTCCAGACCGCCGTCGAGGAAAGCCGCGCGATGCTCGCCGATCCCTCGACCGACGACGAGCTGCGCGAAATGGCGGAAGCCGAACTGGCCGACGCAGAAGAAAAACTCCCCGCCGCTGAAAAAGCGGTGATGATTGCCCTGCTCCCGCCGGATCCGTCCGATTCGAAGAACGTGATTATGGAAATTCGCGCCGGCACCGGCGGCGATGAGGCCGCCATTTTTGCCGGAGATTTGTTCCGGATGTATAACCGCTACGCCGAAAACAACGGGCTGAAAGTTTCCGTGATGGATGTCGCACCGTCTGAAACGGGCGGCTACAAGGAGGTCGTTTTTTCGGTCGAGGGCGAAATGGTTTATAAAAAACTGCGCTATGAAAGCGGAACCCACCGCGTACAGCGCGTGCCCGTTACCGAAACGCAGGGTCGTGTTCACACGTCCGCCGCCACCGTTGCGGTGCTCGCAGAGGCCGAAGAGGTTGACATCGAGATCAAAAACGAAGATCTGCGCATTGATACCTACCGTTCCAGCGGATCCGGCGGTCAGCACGTCAATACGACCGATTCGGCGATTCGTATCGTGCATATTCCAACCGGCGTCGTGGTTCAGTGCCAGGACGAGCGTTCACAGCACAAAAATAAAGCCAAGGCCATGCGGGTTTTGCGCTCCAAACTTTATGAAGCGCAGCAGCAGCAGGTCGAATCCGAACAGGCTGAAGCACGCAAATCGCAAGTCGGCTCCGGCGACCGAAGTGAAAAGATCCGTACGTATAACTATCCGCAGAACCGCCTGACCGATCATCGGATCAACCTGACGCTTTACAAGCTCGACCGTGTGATGGAAGGCGATCTCGACGACATTTTCGATGCGCTCTACGAGCACGACGTAGAACTGAAGATGAAGGCACACACTGATAAATCAGAATAAATCACTTTTTAAATTTAAGCGTGTTTTGATCTATTTTTATCTATTTTCGACAAAAATATGATGTTCGTCGCCTCAAATTGCTACAAAAAGCAGAATTCCGAAAAAGTGGCAAAGACCTCCGGCCAGAACGAATAAATGCCAGACCGCATGAGCAAACAGCAGCCGTTTCCAAGCATAAAAAATGACCCCAAATGTATAGCACAGCCCGCCTGCCGCCAGCCAGATCACACCGCCCAACGGCAATGTATGAAGCAGCGGAACAATCGTCGCGACCACCAGCCAGCCCATGGCTAAATACGTTAAAAGCGAAAAAATCTTAAATCGGTCTATAAACACCGCCTGAAAAATGATTCCGAGAATCGCAAGCCCCCAAATGACACCGAAAAGCGACCAGCCCAAACCGCCGCGCAACGGAACCAGTAAATACGGTGTATACGTCCCGGCGATCAGCAGATAAATTGCAGAGCGATCAATAATGTGCAGCACATGCCGCACATTCGGTCTGTGAACGCTGTGATACAAGGTGGAGGCCAGATAAAGAATCACCAGCGTTGCTCCGAATACGGAACAGCTGACAATTTCCCAGGCGCCCTTGTGTAAACCGGCAAAAACCACCAGCAGAACCAGACAGGCAACGCTTAGACCAAAACCGACCCCATGTGTAATGGCGTTGGCAAGGTGTTCGGCCAGCGTTTCGGCTCGCTTATCATTTTTTGCTGTTTTTTTATCAAAATTCATCGTTTTCAATCTGATTTCAGTCAAAACTTATCAAAAACAGGTCATTTGTAAAAAACAGCCAGCCAAACCGTTCGTCTGTTTTCATCCGTTTTTTCCACGCGGTGGCGTGTTCCGGCCGGGATGTTCAGACTGTCACCGGCGACGAGATCCACGACGTAGTCGTCGATCCGAATTTGCGCCGTCCCCTCGATCAAAAGGATCCACTCGTTTTCCGTCTGGTCGTACCAGAACCCGTCCGGTGACTTTTGTCCAAATGACACAATTCGCTCAATCCGGATTTTATCAACCGCCAGCAGCGTCGTAAAAAGTTCGTGATCGGCACTTTTCGGGATTTGATCGAATAAATTCACAGGAGATTCCCCTTATTGTGCAAACTATGCGCTTCCGAAAAGACCCGAAGCAATGGCAAACTCGTCACCGTTTTTCCAACCATTGGAAATCAACCGGCCTTTTTTCCAAACCTTGGAAAAAGTATGCCCGGATTTTCCAAGGTTTGGAAAATAGAAAGAGATTCATTATGCATCTTAAAAAAAATTACGACGTCATCGTTGTCGGCGGCGGCCACGCCGGCTGCGAGGCCGCACTGGCCTCAGCCCGGCTCGGCGCAAGCACGGTTCTTTTAAGTATAGATAAGTCTTATGTTGGAAGAATGTCCTGCAATCCGTCGATCGGTGGAATTGCTAAATCTCATATAACCTGCGAGTTAGACGCACTCGGTGGAGAACAGGCGCGCAATACGGATTTCACCGCGATCCAGTTGAGAACGATCAACACCCGCAAGGGTCCGGCCGTTCAGGCGCACCGCGCGCAATGCGATAAAGCCCTCTATCCTGCCCGCATGCAGGCCGTTTTAGCCGAACAGAAAAATCTTTCTGTCGTCGAAGCCGAAGTCGGCGGAGTTTGGATAGAGTCCGGAACGCTGCGCGGCGGNNAGATCGCCGGAAAAAGCGTTGTTCTGACGGCCGGAACATTTATGGGCGGACGGATCATGATTGGACAAGACGTGATCTACGAGGGTCGCTGGGGAGAAAAAGCGGCGAACGACATCTCTTCGTCATTACGTTCGCTAGGGTTCGAGCTGGGCCGAATGAAAACCGGCACTCCGCCGCGAATTCACAAGGATTCGATCGATTATTCAAAGATGCAGATTCAGCCCGGAGACGAACCGCCTCCGTTTTTCTCGCGTTCCGCGAAAAAAATGAGTGCCGCGTATCGCGTATCGCGCGATTTGAACGACTCTGCCACGTTCCATGTGGAACAAAAAACAAGTTCTGACGGCCCGGGGCCCGGAACCAGAGATCTGGAGCTCTTGCCGTCCGCCACCCGCCATCCGCCGCGCTCTTCCCATGTTCTACGTGGAACACTAGAGAAATCGCCCGAATCCTCGTCTTCAAATCCTATAGGCGGCGACCATGACGATTCGCTTCGCTGTTCCACGTGGAACAAGTGGGCGGATGAGCTTTTTACAGGTGGCGTGGGAAATTTTGATCAGAACATGCTTCTTTCGGTAAAAATGCCGCAAATTCCCTGTTTTTTAACCCATACCAATGAAAAAACGCATCAGATTATCGCGGATAATCTCAAAAAGAGCTCCCTTTACGGTGGATTGGTCGAAGGAACCGGCGTTCGCTATTGCCCGTCCATTGAGGATAAAATCGTAAAATTTCCGCAGCGGATCTCACATCATGTTTTTATTGAGCCGGAAGGCCGCCATAACGTGCGGGTTTACCCCAACGGAACCTCAAACAGCTTGCCGGAGGATATTCAGCGGGAAATGATCCATTCTATCGATGGCCTCGAAAACGCGGTCTTTATTCGGCCGGGCTACGCGATCGAGTATGATTATGCGCCGCCAACCCAGCTTTTCCATACTTTGGAAACCAAGCGGGTTGAAAACCTCTATTTTGCGGGACAAATCAACGGAACAACGGGCTATGAAGAAGCCGCCGGACAGGGCTTTGTGGCAGGAGTAAATGCCGCAAGCAAGGTTTTGGGGCTTCCGGAGTTCATTCTGGGGCGAAATGAGGCGTATATCGGCGTTTTAATTGATGATTTAGTTTTAAAAGGCACAGATGAGCCTTACCGCATGTTCACGTCGCGCGCTGAGCATCGGCTGACACTTCGACAGGATAATGTTCATTTCCGGTTGCACGGTCGCGCCAAGGAGCTCGGAATAATCTCCGCAGAAGATCTGGCCGAAACAGAGCTCATGCAAAAGCAGATTGATTTGGAAATCGAACGGTTGCATAAAAAATTCCACAACGGAGCCTCGCTGGCAAAAATTCTCTGTGGGCAGGACTCCCATTACGCAGAGCTGCCCGGCGAGAAGCCGGATCTTCCGCCGGACGTGATTGAACAGGTCGAAATTAACATTAAATATGCCGGCTACATTAAGCGCGAGAAGGGACGAATGATGGATTTCCAAACCTTGGAAAAGCAGCGCATTCCCGCTGACTTTGACTATGACCGCATCAAGGCTTTGCGTTTTGAATCCTGTGAAAAGCTCAAAACGATTCAGCCGGCGAATCTTGGTCAGGCCTCCCGAATCTCCGGGGTTAACCCGGCGGATATCAGCATTCTTTCCGTATGGATAAAGGCTAATAAATGATGTAAATCATTTTTTATAAAATACTTATAATTTAATTAAGTCTTTTCATTGTTCGTTTTTACAGGCTTCATGCGAGCCCGACCTTGCAGGAGTTGAATTACGAAAACCTTTTACCCGCCACCTTTCCGGGCTATTCTTTTGCCTCGTTCAACCGGGATTTACATATGAAAAAACTGCAGAAATTAACGCTTCTGTTTTCTTTTGCACTGGCGGGTTGCTATGCAATGGGACAGAAGGCTCAAGAACAGCTGAATGGCGTCCTGTGGATGCAAACGTCTGTCGAATTCCAGGTCTCAACCGTACAGGCGTTTCGTTTTGCAGAACTCCGCGTTCGCGATGCGCTCCGCGATCCGAAGTGGACTGCATCATTAGAGCAATCCTCTGAATACGAGCAACTTCCGCCGGCAGTCATAACAGATGTAGATGAAACCGTTTTGGATAATTCCCCGTTTCAGGCACGACTCGTGCGGGGCAACACGGAATTTGATGCTGCCAAATGGAATTCGTGGGTGAACGAGGCTCGCGCCGACGCTTTGCCTGGCGCAAAAGAGTTTATCTCTTTTTTGAAGGCCAACGGAGTCACCGTTTTTTATGTAACCAACCGGTCTCAGGAACGTTCTACACTTGATAATATTCAGCGGGTACTGGATCCCGATGTAACGCCGGAACAAGTCTTGTGCAAAAACGAAAAGCCGGGCTGGGGATCCGATAAAACCTCACGAAGAGCCTTTCTGGCCAAAAAATACCGGATTTTGTTGTTACTGGGAGACGATTACAACGATTTTACTTTTCTCGGCGCCGTCAGTCCGGAAAATCGGATCCGCAAGGCACAGGCCCAATCCGATTTCTGGGGCAGAAAATGGATATTAATCAGTAATCCGCTTTACGGCTCATGGGAGCGGGCATTATACGAATCCGGCTCGTCGGAGAGTGACAAACTGATAACTAAATATCGTTTTTTGAAAACAAAAAATTAGCTGTTTTGCGCCAGCATGTTTGTTATGCTTTTCGTTGTCGTTTTTTCTCTTCCAGATCGGGGCGGGGACGAGGAACAAATTTAAGATCAAGCGGCGCACCCTCGAGTCCGAAGGCTGCGCGAATTTTTCGGTCGAGGTAACGCTTGTACCCCGATGTTGCTCGTAACGTGTTGTTGACAAACAATTTAATTCGAACGGGCTGCACCCCTGCCTGTGTGGCGTAGTAGATTTTCAGCGGACGACCATTTACGCTCGGCGGGGGATTTTTCTGCACGGCATCCTGCAGAATGCGGTTAAGTACGCCGGTGCTGAGCTTAAGTTGCACCTGATCTGAAATGTAGTCGATCAGCTCTACGCTCTTGCGGATGTTGTAGCCCGATTTGGCGGAAAGAAAGAGCAGGGGGGCAAAGTCGAGGAATTGCATTTCTTTGCGCAGGGCCGGTTCATATTTTGTCTGCGTAACGTCAGCTTCGTCCGCGATATCCCATTTGTTGACGGCCAGAATACAGCCCTTCTTAGCCTCGATGATTTTAGCTGCCAGTTTTTTGTCCTGAAGCTTCGGCCCTTCGGTAGCGTCCATGAGCAGAATCACAACATCCGCGTTGTCTACGCTCTCTTCCGCCCGCATGTTGCTGTAGTGCTCAACGGCACCGGACCTGCGGTTACGCCGGTTGACCCCGGCGGTATCGATCAAAATGTAGTGCCGCGCATGCGGGCCGCTGCCGATGGCAAAAGGAATTTCAATACTGTCGCGTGTGGTCCCGGGAATCGGGGAGACGATTACGCGCTCACTGTTCAGCAACCGGTTGATATAAGATGACTTACCAGAATTAGGGCGTCCGACGACGGCCACACGCAATGGGGTTCGTTTTTCTCTCGGCAGGGCAGGGGGAAGCTTGCCCAGCGCCGCCTCTAAGGCAACATCCACCCCGCGATTATGGAGCGCAGAAATCGGGAACACGGGAAAGCCGAGCTTTTCAAACTCCAGCGCCTGCTCGTCGCGAGCGGAAGTATCGGCCTTGTTGGCGGCGATAAACACCGGACGGTTTGCGCGGTGGAGTAATCTGGCCACCTCTTCATCCATCGGAACAATCCCGGAGGTAATGTCCACGACAAAAATAATCGCCGCGGCATCTTCAATGGCGACAGCAACCTGCTTATTCGTGCTATCCACGATGGTGTCGTGGGCCGAGCCGGAATCCATGGTGCCCAGGCCGCCGGTATCGATGACATCAAAATATTGTTCGTTCCATTCCGCCTCACAAACCACCCGGTCGCGCGTGACGCCGCACTCTTCGTGCACAATCGAGACGCGACGTCCGACAATCCGGTTAAACAGGGCCGATTTCCCGATGTTTGGGCGGCCAACGATCGCAATCGTTCTTTTTGCTTCAACTGCACTCATGTTAAATTCCTTTAATAAGGCGCACATTGAACGGGTTGCGGCTTGCAAAAGCAACCCTCTTCGTATAAATCCATATCAATACTCGATCTCAACAAAGGAGAATGCCATGGCCCAAATCACCTTCAAAGGAACCCCGATCAACACAATTGGCGATCTGCCCGTTAAAGGCGCCACCGCCCCGGACTTCACACTCGTTAAGCGGGATCTTTCAGAGACCTCGCTGGCCGATTATAAAGGAAAGACGCTCGTATTGAATATTTTCCCCAGCATCGACACGGGCGTTTGCGCCGCGTCGGTTCGGAAGTTCAATGAAAAAGCAGCAGAACTGACCAATACCGTCGTGCTTTGCATATCCATGGATCTTCCGTTCGCACAGAGCCGCTTTTGCGGAGCCGAAGGCATCCAGAACGTGGTAACGGCTTCGGCGTTTCGCTCAAACTTCGGCGACCATTACGGCGTAAACATTGCTGACGGGCCGCTGACCGGCCTGCTTTCGCGCGCCGTAGTTGTCATCGATGCCGCCGGCAAAGTGATTTACACCGAACAGGTTCCGGAAATTGCGCAGGAGCCGGATTACGATGCTGCGCTGGCCGCCCTGAAATAAGGAGGCGGAGATGAAATCATTTGTGTCGGCGGTCACGGGTCTTTTTCTGGCCGCGAGCCCGGTTGTCGCGGCAGACTCGGTCTATGAGTTTACCGTAGACTCCATTGAGGGGCAGAAGCTGTCTCTGTCTGCGTACAAAGGACAGGTTCTGCTGATCGTCAACACGGCCAGTAAATGCGGCTTCACTCCGCAATACGCCGGATTGCAGAAACTCTATGAAAAGTACAAAGATCGCGGACTGGTTGTCCTCGGGTTCCCCGCCAATAATTTCATGGGGCAGGAACCGGGCTCTAACGAAGAGGTTCAGCAATTTTGCACAACGCGTTTCAACGTCACGTTTCCAATGTTTGGAAAAATATCGGTAAAAGGCGAGGATATCCATCCGCTCTATGCATGGTTGACTGCCGACCCGAACGGCGCTCGGGTTTCGTGGAATTTCAATAAATTTCTGATCGGTCGGGACGGCCATGTTATCGCTCATTTCGGCAGCCGCACTGCGCCTGAGTCGGACGAATTAACCTCAGCGATCGAAAAAGCGCTGAACCAGCCGGCACCTTAGGTGTCGAACCGAATATGAAAACGATACTGCTTAGTTTATTTGTCGCAATGATTGCCGGTTGCGCTCCGGCGGAGGAGGGCCCCGTGAAAACTGAAAAAGCAACCTTTGCCGCCGGATGCTTCTGGGGCGTGGAAGATGTTTTCCGCAAAATTCCCGGCGTTATAGACACACAGGTCGGCTATACCGGCGGAAAGACCGTCAACCCGACCTATAAAGAGGTCTACACCGACGCCACCGGTCATGCGGAGGCGATCGAAATCACCTTTGACCCGGCAAAAGTTACCTATAAAAAGCTCGTTGATCTCTTCTTCAAAATGCACGACCCGACTCAGGTCAACCGGCAGGGGCCGGACTTTGGCACGCAGTACCGGTCTGCAATTTTCTACCACTCGCCGGAACAGCAGGCCGTCGCAGAAGCGTCTAAGGCCGCGCTGGAAAAAAGCGAAAAATACAAAAAGCCGGTCGCCACGCAGATCGTGCCCGCAGGACCGTTCTACCGCGCCGAGGAATATCACCAGCGTTACTTCGAAAAAAACGGGGGCGCCGCCTGCCCTACCTTTTCATTTGAAT
>DINM01000043.1 GCA_002423675.1 Verrucomicrobia bacterium UBA5540 | reverse complement strand
GCTTCGGCACAAAGCAACAGCACCGCCGATATTTTTGCCGATCTGTCGTCCTTTGAGCCCGCCCCGGCGTCGCCCCAATCGCCGCCTGCGGAAACCGCTCCGGCGATCACCATGCCCGCAGAAACCCCGGCACCGGAGGCCGCGCCCCAACCACCGCCTGCAGAGACGGCTCCAGCGATTACCATGCCCGCAGACGTCCCGACACCGGCCACCCTTCAGCCGCCTGTGCAGGAAAGTCCTGTCCTCTATACTGCCGATAACGGCGGAGCGGCGGCGGCTCNNAAGAGCCGATTGATGTCGAAGACTGCATTTCGCGCGGCAAGGCCGCCTTTGCGGATGACGATCTCGCCGGAGCACAAAAGTTTTTTGAAGCGGTTCTCTATCAAGATCCTTACAATGCGACCGCAATTCGCTGGATCCACCGGATTGCGGATAAAAAGGCCGGACGCGAAACCAAGAGCTATCAAACCACCCGCACCCGCATGCTGGAAAATGTGCAGGCCGCCTGGAACACACCCAAAGCCGAGGGGGCCCAACCGAAAAGCTCAAACGGAACGCCTGAACCGACCGCCGCCGAAAAACAGGCCGCCGCCCTGCGCAGCAGACTGGAAAACATTCTGATCCCGGCAATTTCCTTTCAGGATGCCGATATTCAGCAGGTCGTGCTCGAACTCTCCGCCCTTTGCCGCAAGCTCGATCCCGAGCGCAAAGGCGCCAATCTGGTCGTGTTCGGAACATCCGGCACAACGCTGCCGTCGATCACATTCTCCGGAACCGATCTTTCCGCCATCGAAACGCTCGACATCATTACGCAGATCGCAGGCATGAAATATGAAATCGGCCCGAATATGGTCAGCCTGATGCCGGTCAACTATGAACCGCCGCAGCAGATGGTGTCGGCGGAGTTCGATATCATGCCATCCGTCGGCAGCAAAATGGCGGCGCGCACGGGCGGACAACCCACCGGCCTGATGGATGTGCGCGAATTTTTCAGCACCGTCCCCTTTCCGCCCGGAACCAGCGCGCAGTATAATCCCGAATTCAATGTCCTGCTGGTACGCAACGTGCCGAAGCATATTGACCAGATCAAATCGCTGCTGGATCGCTATAACCGCAAAGCGGAAGAAGAACGATCGCAACAGGTTGAAATCGAAACCAAATTCATTGAGGTCTCCCAGGGCGCGCTCGACGAACTCGGTTTCGATTGGACGCTGGGTACCGCCGGAACCTCCCTGACCGCTGGTAAATTCGCCATACCCGGCGGCCAACATTTATCGGGCGGTACTACACAGCTTCGCACCGGACAGGATGCATTTGATACTGCCGTAAGCACGGCGGGGCGTGCAACGTCGTTTAACTCCTACGCCGGAGCGGTCGCGGATCCGACCGGCACGGGATTGATCGGAGCAGCAGGTCAATTTACTATTCAAAAACTTAAAGGAACCCCGATAAATCTGGTTATTAGCGCACTGGAACGCTCGTCCGGCTCGGATCTGCTGTCCGCCCCGAAAATTCTCACCAAGAACGGTGAAACAGCCACGATTCATGTCGGCGAAGAGCACTGGTATCCGACCGCATTTGATGTCTCTATCGAACGCTACTCCCAGCCCAGCCTGATTCCGCTCGACTACGAAGAGGAAAAAACCGGTGTGATGCTGGAAGTCACTCCGGAACTCGATCCGGAAAACGGAACCATCAACATGAAGCTCGCCCCGGAAATCCGCGAGCTGGCCGGCTACGACGAGCAGCATGTGGCCACCCTCTGGCCGTTCTTCAGCAGCGGCGGTAGCAGCGCCAATGCGTTTAACATCACCGGAACGACAACCAACATTTCCGACCTGACCGACCTGCTGAGCAACTCGCAGGGTGCGGCCGACCGGCTGATCGCCCGCCGCCCGATCTTTAAAACCCGCAAGATCAACACAACGGTGACGATCGAAGACGGCAGCACCATCGCCATGGGCGGACTGATCAAAGAACAACTTGAAACCTTCAAAGACAGCGTTCCGATCCTTGGACACATTCCGATCATCGGACGCCTCTTCCGCTCGGAAGGCCAAAAGAGTGTGAAGCGCAACCTGCTGATCTTCGTTACCGCCAACCAGGTAGATGCCACCGGCTACAAAAAAGCCGCGCAGTAACGATTCTATTTCCAAACATTGGAAAAATCCGAGCCGGGGTTTCCAATGTTTGGAAAAACAACTGCTATGAAACGGTTTCTTCCAGTTTGCCTACTCGCCTGCGCCCTTTCGGGTGCAGTGTCGGCGGCGACGCTTCTGGCCGAGGATTTTGAAGGATCTTTTCCGCCGACCGGCTGGACGGCTGTTTCGATTGATCAAAGTACAACCTATGCACATGCCGGAAGCTATAGCGCCAAGTTCAGTGCAAACACCGACTCCCTTATTACGCCACAGGTTGTATCACCGGCCACGCTAACATTCTGGAGCTATACAACATCTGCCGACCCGGGAATTATTGTCGAACAGGGCGCAGGAACCAACGGCCCGTGGACAGCCGTTTCCGGAAGTCCTTTTAGCGGAAATACTGATCAGTGGAACCTGCGAGCCGTCACAATTGCATCAACGAACAGCTTGTATTTCCGTTTTACCAAAAGCGGCTCAGGATCTCTCTACATCGACGATGTATCTTTTGATGACGGCATCGTTACGAGTAACTTGCCGCCAGTGCTGGATCCGATCGGGAATAAAGCGGTTCTGGAAATGGGCAGTCTTTCCTTCCCCGTGACCGCGTCCGATCCGGTTGACGGAGATCCGATTACACTGAGCGCGACCAACCTGCCGACCGGCGCAACATTTTCTACAAACGGCCTGTTTAGCTGGAGCAACGCCGTGCCGGTCGGCGCTTATGACGTGACATTCTATGCGACCGATAAAGACGGATCCACGAATGAAACGGTCACGATCACCGTTACAGAGCGTCCCAAACTGCTGATTTCCGAAATCGCCGATCCGTCCGGAACCGGCGGCGATGTTTTCCGGTTTGTTGNNCAGCTCCATTGATCTCGCATCAAACAGCTGGACCCTTTGCCGCCAGAATAACGGAACAGACTGGACAGACATTCCGCTGACTGGAACCGTCGCATCCGCTAAAACCTATGCAATTGCAAAGGGAACAAATTTCTACACCGCATATGGATTCCAGCCACAACAGATCAATTCCGGAGTGGACGGAAATGGGAATGACGTCTATGCGCTCTATTACGGCGGTGACCATACCAACGGCACGCTGATTGATATTTACGGGCAGCCTGATATCGACGGAACCGGAACTGCATGGGATTACACCGATAGCCGCGCGGTACGAAACAACAACATCCTGCAGCCCAACGACATCTGGACAATATCTGAGTGGACGATCACCCCGAATGCGTCCACCAACGACATGACGCCCGGCGAACACGGCCCGATTCCGGAATTCCAAGGTTTGGAAAATGTGTTTGTTTTCCTCGGCGACAGCTTGAGTCTGGCCGTCACCGCCGCGAATACAATTCTCACCAACGATGTCATTACACTCTCCGCAACCGCCCTGCCTACCGGCGCAACATTCAGTCCGGGAACCGGAACAAATACCGTCAGCAGTACGCTGAACTGGAGCAGCCCGACGGCGGGAGTCTATACCGCAACCTTCGCCGCGACTGGAACTTCCGGCACGAACATCGCATCTATCACCATCACCGTTTCCAGCAGTTCAAAAATTACCGGCTACTTTTATGGCTGGAAAGGCGACACCATTTTCAAACTCGATAACGGACAGTTTTGGCAGCAAAGCGTGTGGGACGCCAAAACCTTCACTCCCATTTATCACCCGCTCGTAAGCATCACGAATTATCTGGGCTACGACCGGCGAATGTACATTACCAACGGCACGGAGCATGTGGCAGTAAAACAGCTGGACGTAACCGAAAGTACCGTCACCAACACGTTCACCGGTCTGCAATATCAGAATTTCTATCAGCTCGCCGACGGAACGACCTGGCAACAGATTTCGTTTGATACGGCATCGAGCAACACGTCGTCCGTCACAGCCTGGCGCTGGACGGAAAACAGTCAGCAGAAAATGCGTTTCCTGGGCCGTAACAACGTCGTTATCGGCACCTGTATTGTCGAAGCCTCCGCGCCGCCAACCGACACAACAATTCACAGTCAAATCGACGGCTGGTTTCGCGGATGGGGTTCAAAGCGGGTTTTCGCTTTGAAAAACGGACAGTTCTGGCAGCAATNNGGCAGCAATCTGTTTCGGACAGTACGACGGAAACATTGTACAGCCCGGCGGTCACCATCACCAACTGGCTGCAAACCGGTATTTGGCATATGAGTGTCAGCGGAGCCGGCGGAACAAGAGAAGTACAGCAGATCACCAATGTCACGCGCACGGCGGTTGATCGCTGGTTCTACGGTTTCGGGCGCGACCACATCTTTTCCCTTACTGACGGCAGTTGGTGGAAACAGACTTCATCAGACGTCTCAACCTCTACTCGCTTCAACCCGGAAGTTCTCATCTGGAGCGAGAATGGAACCGATTATCTCGAAATGCCGGATGAAGGCCGCACCGTTCCCGCCACCGAGTTGATTGTCGATTTTGAAAGCACCGTCACCAACACTTTCACCGGTTTGCATTATGGAAATCTCTATCGACTCGACGGCGCAGGCGATTGGTTGCAATTCAGTTTCGAAAACGTCAGCACCAACGTGAGCAACCCGAGCGTGATGCTTTGGACGGAAGGAACGCTCACCAACATGATCGTGCGCGACAGCCGCAATGTGACGATTGGAACCTGTATCGTCGTCGATCCAATTCTTGACGCCGACAGCGACGGCTTCAGCAATGCGGCGGAAGTGCTGGCCGGGTCTGATCCGCTCGATTCTCAATCCAACTTTACGCTCCGCCAGACCGATCATTACATCCTGAGCTGGGATGCGGTTGAAGGGCGTATTTACACAATCGAGTGGACGCCTTCGCTGACAGAAAGTTTCCAAACATTGGAAAACTCCATCGCCTGGCCGCAAAACAGCTGGACCGATACGGTTCACGCGGTTTCAACCGAAGGCTTCTACCGCATCAGCGTGCGCCTCGCGGACTGACTTTTCCAAACCTTGGAAAAACGGCGGCGCTGACGGAGCAGCGCCCTCCCGGAGGGTTGCGCTCCGTCGCAACCGTTTCCAAGGTTTGGAAAATTTATAACGCCATCGGCGTCATCAGCGCCCGTGTTTTTCCGGCGGTACCCAGTCGATCGGCAAATGCAGTACCGCGCGGAATATTCCGTTGCTGACATGGAAGAGCATGACAAAACCGAGAGTGTACGAGGCGACAATCAGCTTGAGGGCGCCCCGTTTTCCAAAGCCGCTGGAAAACCCGGCGCAAATGGTCGCCACGAGCGCGCCGCAGGAGATGACGATCCGCCAAATGCCGCCAGCCGTGCCCTGCACCGAGGTTTGCAGCGATGCGTCCATGTGCCCCGCCCCCAGAATCAGCATGTGAAGAAATCCCAGCATGGTGCTGATGAAGACAAGGAAGCTGACGGCGTAGCCGGAGCTGACGATGGTGGCGGCGATTTTGTTTCCAAGCGTGGCTTTACGGGAAAAATAGAGAGCGCGGCCTCGCTTGATGGCGGTTTCGACGACGCCGTAGGCCCAGCGTTTCTGTTGACGAAACAGATCGCGTGCCGTGTGCGGAACTTCGCAATCGCAGATGACATCCGGGCAGTAGGCCAACCGGTAACCGTTGATGAAAAAGCGGAAGCTGAGATCGACGTCTTCGATCATGGTACAGGTTTCCCAGCCGTTCATCTCGACCATGGCCTGCCGTTTTATGAGCATGGCGGAACCGCAGAGAAAGCAGGTTTTCAGGAATCGGTTGAAGAACGGCAGCATGATGAAGTGAGTGACGTTGATAATGCCGGAGCCAAGCAGTGTCGTCAGGCTTTCATGAACGTCAGTGATGTTCCAGCGGGCCTGCACCGCCGCAAGTTCGGGATCGGCCACGGCGTGTTCCGCCAGCTTGCGCAGAAAGTCCGGTTCGGGCAGAAAGTCGGAGTCCATAACCAGAATATAGTCTCCGGTGGTGTATTCATTAACATGGTTGAGGTTGCCCGATTTGAACCCGATCCGGTTGGTGCGGCGCAGCACTTTGACTCGCGGGTTGTTTTCGGCAAAGTGGTCGATTTCCTGCATGACGTTCGGGTTGTTGCTGTCGTCCCCCAGCAGAATCTGCAACTTGTCCTGCGGATAATCGAACGCCATGCAGCAACGGGCGCAATCGAGTGCCACCAGTTCGTTGCGGGAAGTGATTTGCACCGTGACGGTAGGCAACGCTTCGTCCGGCACGGACAGCGCTGGTGTTTTCCGGCGACAGGCGAGCACCGAAACCAGTGTGGTGATGAAGTAGATGATGGATATGACGGTGACCAGAGAGAACAGAACGTTTGCCGTTCCATCAATGATTGTGTTCAGCATAGACATGGGAAATTCTCCGGCGATCAGTTGGATTTCTTCCCGGCCTGCGGGACGATCGGACGAAACGGTTTGCGGAACGCTTCATCAAAGTCATAGCCGTTGGCGAAATCGGCGCGACTGTCCTGTTCGGTTTTCCCGAGCAGTCCGGTTTCAACCATGTTAAAAACAATTTCTCCGACATCTTCGGTGCGCCGAATCCCCCAGCCGTTCAGGACTGTTTTTGTCATAGGACCGAATTCAGCAAGTGCAAATTCGCGGATGCCGTCGAGCAGTTCCTGCCCGCTGACATGACGCGGCTTGTCGAGACGTCGGACGGTATAATCAAGGCCGGCACGGACGAAGGCATAGGCCTCGACCGTGTAACGCGGATCCCGGGCCAGAATGTTTTTCAAAAGTTCTTCGGCGTTCAGATGTTTCATCCGGCCAGTCCCTCACGAATCCTGGCAGCAATTTTTTCAATCTCGCTGGAACTGTCGTACTTTTTCGCATTCCAGTTCCAGTGGTGTCCGTCACCTTCAAAACGCGGGATGACATGAAAGTGTATGTGCGGCACCTCCTGCCCGGCGGCCCGCCCGTTGTTCTGGATGATGTTGACGCCGTCGGCGCCGAGCCCCTTGATCTGTGCGGCGGCAATGCGTTTGCAGACGATCATCAGTTTGGCGAGCACCTCGTCGGGGGTTTCGCTAATCGGATCGTAGCAGGTTTTCGGGATAACCAGCGTATGCCCCTTGATGATCGGGCCGATGTCCATAAAGGCCAGTGTATCTTCGTCTTCATAGACGATGGTCGCCGGAATTTCGCGGTTTACAATTTTTTCGAAAATGGTCATGGGTGCAGTGTATTTGAAATCAGATAAGTTTCCAATGTTTGGAAACTTTTTTTCCAAACATTGGAAAAACGAAAGCGCCCCGGCGAACCGGAGCGCTTCGGCAGAAAATTCGCGGCAGATTATTTCCCGTAAAATCGACGGACGAACAGCATCAGCAGGACACCCAGTCCAACCATGGATAAAACCGCTGGTTCCGGAACGACATCTGTGAACGTTGTTCCCACACGCAGGTTATCTATCGTGTTGATGCCAATACCGGTGGCCTGACGAAACTGAATGGAATCGACCGCGTATGTATCTGCATCAGTGACATTAACAAATGTTGACAACTCCGACGTCGGATCAATCCATAGTTGAGTAACATCGTTATCCAGATCAGCCATCACGACAATCGTGTATGTTGTATTAAGACTCAGGTCAGCTCCCCAACGAACTCCCATGCTGTTGTTACCGACACCTATCTGATAATCGCCACTGGTTGTTCCATCCGTTGTGACATAGAGTCGATCACGAAATGTGCTTGTGCCCTGCCCCAAACCGGCCAGATAATATCCATCCGCAGATGCGGCCGGTGTATCACTCATGTTGAGAGTAAATTTGTAGTAGAGTTTTCCACTTAAATACTGAGAACCGCTAAACTGGCGGGCCACATCATCCGCATCAGAGCGTGTTACTGTTATCGCACCACTCGAAACAAACGGCGTGGACGGGTTATCAGTTCCACTGAATCTCACCCAACTTCCACCGGAAACGTTGGTCAAAGATCCGTCAGCATAGCTGAATGTTTCGTCAAGCAACAAATCACCGTACGATAACGTTGTCACTGCAAAAGAAATCAAACCAATTATCAACTTGTTCACTTTCAACTCCTGTTGGGATCCATTGTGACAGAGTGATACTACTCCCGCGCCGGGCTTTGTTAAGGGATTTTTTATTAAATTTGTATTAGCGGAACCAGTTCCGAAACGGATTTTGGGCAAGCGCGGCGTTGGTGTAGCGGCGATCCAAAGAGACCTCTTTTCCTAGCCAATCCGGTTTTTCGAAGGGCTGACCCTCGCGATCCAACTCGATTTCGGCCGTGATGAGACCTTCGTTGTCCCCAATAAATTCGTCGATCTCCCAGCACAAGCCATTGTGATTCAAAATATACCGCATTTTTGCGACTATACCGCCGGAACAAAGATAGGTAAGCATGTATTCGACATCGCCCACCGGAATTTCATATTCCAGTTCCGGGCGAGAGATCCCTTTTGTCGGCCCCTTGATGGTCAAAAAACCTTTGTCGCCCAGCAGGCGGACGCGCACTGTGGCTTCCGCCGAACCGGAGGTTAAATAGCCCTGCCAGCAAGGAAGTCCGGCTCCGGCGGCGGCACGCCAGCTGTCTCCGGTGACGAGAAATTTCCGTTCGATCTCCTGCTTCATGAACTAATCCTTGCTTTCGATTGGCGGTTCAGGGATTTTTAGCGCAATGGTTTTTGAATGAAAGGACTAAAATGAACCCTGCTTTGATTGTCGCCCTGGATGTTTCCACAGCAAGAGAGATGGAAGAGGCGCTCGACCGGCTGCCGGATACGATTGAGTGGTATAAGGTTGGACTCGAACTTTTCTGCGCCGAAGGGCCGTCTATTCTCGATCCACTGAAACAGCGGAATAAAAAGATCTTCCTCGATCTGAAACTGCACGATATTCCGCGCACGGTTGAAAATGCCGTAAAGACCGCCGCCAGTCATGGGGTGAACCTAATGACCGTACACGCCATCGGCGGCCGGGCCATGCTGGAGGCCGCCGCCGAGGCGGCCCGCGCATGTCCGAACCCGCCGAAGCTGGTCGCAGTGACCACGCTGACCAGCCTGTCGCAGGAGGATTTCTCTGATCTCGGCATTACCCGCACGGTTTCCGAACAGGCACTGGCGTTGGGCGAGCTGGCCATCTCATCCGGCATTGACGGGCTGGTAACCAGTGCGCACGAAGCTGGCGCCCTGCGGAAAAAGTTCCCGCAAGCCCTGCTGGTAACGCCCGGAATCCGCATGCCGGGAGGAGACATCGGCGACCAGAAGCGTGTGGCAACACCCGCCTTTGCTGTGCAGCAAGGGGCCACACATCTGGTGGTAGGGCGTCCGATTCTACAGGCGGAAGACCCAGCAACCGCTGCAAATGCCGTTTTTACCGACATAAAAAATGCCCTGTGAAAACAGGGCATTTTCCAAATATCTTCGGAGAAAATATCTGTCGAAGCAGGGATGAACTCCTTACTTCTTTTCGGCAAGCGTCAGTTTTTTACCTGACTGCAGCCACTGTTGCAGAACAATCTTGCAATATTTGCTTTTGGAAATGTGCATCGAATCTGCGCGCTTTTCCAAATCATTCGCCATTGCCTTCGCCATATTAATGCCGATGGTTTTGGTGCCTTTTCCTATGGGGTTTGTTGCCATTGTTAGCCCTCCTTTGTATTCAGTATATTACAATTATAATAAGCCTTACGCAACATGATTAAGCAAAAAGCTCATAATTTTAAGAGTTGCCGATCCTTTGTAAAACTGACGACCAAAGCTTCCCTGGAACAACTCAGGGCATAAGCCAAACACATCCCTGCTCCGTCGAGATTGCGGCGAATTAATACCGGTAATGCGCCGGCTTGAAGGGTCCCTGCTGAGGAATCCCAAGATATTTCGCCTGTGCCCGGGAAAGTGCATCAAGCTTTACGCCGATTTTTTCCAAATGCAGACGCGCCACTTCCTCATCGAGATTTTTAGGAAGCGTATAAACTCCGATGGGATATTTTCCGGAATTGCAGTAAAGCTCCATTTGCGCCAGCACCTGATTGGTGAAGCTGTTGGACATCACGAAGCTCGGATGACCTGTCGCACAACCGAGATTAACCAGACGGCCCTCCGCCAGCATGAGAATGCTTTTCTTATTCGGGAACGTGATTTTGTCTACCTGCGGCTTAATATTCGTCCACTTATATTTCCGAAGCTTCTCAACCTGAATTTCGCTGTCGAAATGGCCGATGTTACAGACAATGGCCATGTCTTTCATTTTCCGCATATGCTTCTCGGTGATGATATCGCAGCAACCGGTTGTGGTGACAAAAATATCGCCCTGCAAACAGGCTTCGTCCATCGTCGTCACTTCATAGCCTTCCATCGCGGCCTGAAGCGCGCAGATCGGGTCGATTTCCGTCACCAGAACGCGTGCGCCCTGTCCTTTCATCGACTGACAGCACCCTTTACCGACATCGCCGTATCCGGCGATCACGGTAACCTTGCCGGAAAGCATGACGTCCGTAGCGCGCATAATGCCATCGACCAGCGAGTGGCGGCAGCCGTACAGATTATCGAACTTCGACTTGGTCACCGAATCGTTCACGTTAAACGCCGGAAACAGCAGTTCGCCGCGTTCCATCATTTGGTAAAGACGGTGTACGCCTGTGGTCGTCTCTTCGCTGACGCCCATAATGCCTTTGGCAATGCGCGAAAAACGTTTCGGATCTTTCTTCAGAGCCTTTTTGAGCTGCGCCAGCAGAACTTTTTCTTCGGGGCTGCCCGGCTTGCGATCCAGTACGGATGGATCACTCTCCGCCTTCACACCGAGCTGCACGAACATCGTCGCGTCGCCGCCGTCATCGAGAATNNGCGGCGGCGGCATGATCCTGCGTGGAATAAATATTGCAGCTCGCCCAGCGGACTTTCGCCCCGAGAATCTGCAGCGTTTCAATCAGCATCGCGGTTTGAATCGTCATGTGAAGCGATCCGGTAATGCGCGCACCTTTAAGCGGTTTTTCTTTGCCGTATTTTTCGCGCAATGCCATCAGGCCGGGCATTTCATATTCCGCCAGCGCCATCTCCTTGCGGCCGAACGGCGCGAGGGAAATATCCCGAACAATATAATCCTGTTTTTTTGAAATCGTC
>DINM01000134.1 GCA_002423675.1 Verrucomicrobia bacterium UBA5540 | reverse complement strand
ACTCGATCAAGATCATCGGCGACAACACCGATATGAACGCGCAGGGCTACTTCGTGTATGACTCGAAGAAATCCTACGGTATCACGGTCTCGCATCTACGTTTCGGTAAGAGCAGCGTGAACTACCCCTATTTGATTCAGCGCGCGGACTTCGTGGCCTGTCATAACCCGGCTTACATCGGTCGCTACGACATGCTCAGTTGTATCAAAGAAGGCGGGACCTTCCTGTTGAACTCTGAAATTCCAAGCGATGAGGTGTTCAACCACCTGACACGCGACATGCAGGAAATCATCATCAAACGCAAAATCAAGTTCTACAACATCAACGCCCTGCAGATCTCGATGGATGTTGGTCTCGGCAACCGTATTAATACGGTCATGCAAACGGCCTTCTTCAAACTCTCCGGCGTGCTGGAACAGGACAAGGCGATCGAGCTGATTAAAAACGCCATCAAAAAGAGCTTCGCGAAGAAGGGCGAAGACATCATTAAGATGAATTGGGCCTGTGTAGACAAAGCCTGCGCGGCGCTCGAACAGGTTGAGATTCCCGCGGAAATCACCACGTCGTTTGTTCCGAAAACACTGATCGACGAAGAACCCGGCTGCTTCGCCAAAGATGTGATGGAACCCGTTCTGCTGATGAAAGGCGATGACGTTCCGGTTTCTAAAATGTCGTTCGACGGTTTGCTGCCGACCGGCACCAGCGCATTGGAAAAACGCGGTATTGCGCCGCGCGTTCCGCATTGGGTCAGCGACAACTGCATTCAGTGCAATCAGTGTGTCATGGCCTGTCCGCACGCTGTGATCCGCGCCAAGCAGATGGATCCGAAAGATCTGTCCGATAAGCCGGACAGTTTCAATACGCTCAAATCGACCACCAAGAACGAGCGCGACCTGCAGTACAAGATTCAGGTTTACATCGAAGACTGCACCGGTTGCGGCGTCTGCGTCGAAACCTGCCCCGCCAAAACCAAAGCACTGGAATTCAAAACGCTGGACGAAGAGCGCGATGCCGGTGAACGCAAGAACGCTGAATACTTTGAAGCCCTTCCGGATAACGTCCTCGACGGTGCTGCTGAAGCCACCCTCAAAGGCATGCAGTTCAAAAAACCGCTGTTTGAGTTCTCCGGTGCATGCGGTGGTTGCGGTGAAACGCCTTATGTCAAACTGGTCAGCCAGATCTGCGGTGAACACATGATCGTTGCCAACGCTACGGGCTGTTCCTCCATCTATGGCGGAACCTTCCCTGCAATTCCTTATTGCAAGAGCAAAGAAGGCCGCGGACCGGCCTGGGGCAACTCGCTGTTCGAAGACAATGCAGAATACGGTCTCGGTATGCGTCTGGCGGTGGACAACAACCGCAAGATGCTCGGCGACCTGACCGCCAAAGCCATCGAACTGGGTGTAGACGAGGATCTCGCAGCCGCGATGACCAAGGCACTTGAAACGGGTAAGACCGCGAACGACGCCGCTGTCGTCACACAAAACGCCGTCAAGATGCTACTGCCGGGAGCGCTTAAAGCGGCCTCCGGAGAACTGAAGAGCGTCCTGACAAAAATCACGGAGTTGCAGGACTACTTCGCCGACAAGAGTGTCTGGATCTTCGGCGGTGACGGCTGGGCTTNNTGGGTATTTGGTGGCGACGGTTGGGCTTACGACATCGGTTACGGCGGACTCGACCACGTCGTCGCCTCCGGAAAAAATGTGAACATTCTGGTGCTCGACACCGAAGTGTACTCCAACACCGGAGGTCAGATGTCCAAGTCCACCCCGATCGGCGCAGTCGCCCAGTTCGCCGCCGCCGGAAAACGGATAGGCAAAAAGAATCTGGGCTTCATGTGCATGAGTTACGGCTATGTGTATGTCGCCTCGATCGCCATGGGCGCCAACCGCATGCAGACGCAGAAAGCGCTAATGGAAGCGGCAGCCTATGACGGCCCATCCATCGTCATCGCTTATGCGCCGTGTATTGCACACGGCATCGACATGATGAAAACGCAAGAAGAAGAAAAACGGGCGGTGAACTGCGGTTATTGGCCTCTCTATCGCTATAACCCGACCGCCGAAGAAGGCAAACGCTTCGTCTGGGAAACCAAACCGCCAACCGGAAACTTTCAGGATTTCATCCGCAGCGAACGCCGTTACAGTGCCCTGCTCAAAGCCGCTCCGCAAGAAGCGGAAGCCATCTACCAGCAGGCGGAAGATGATGCGAAACGCAGGATGACATTTATGGAAAATCTCGGTAAGTTGATGTGATTTCAATAAAACAATAGGAGAATCCCATGAAGAAATATGCATGTGTACCCTGTGGATNNGGCGATCCCGATAACGGAGTTGCCGCCGGAACCGCATTTGAAGATCTGCCCGAAGATTGGGTCTGTCCGGAATGCGGCGCAGAGAAAGAATATTTCGAACCGGCCGAATAACAACCGTTTCGAACGAAAGCCCCGGCAAAATTGCCGGGGCTTTTTTCTTTCCAGAAAGGAAGTTTTCCAAACCTTGGAAACTTTTTTCCAACCATTGGAAACTATTCCTTCGACAACCCCTCCCGCGCTCCTTAAAGTGCCTTCCCATAGCACGTTCAATCTAAACAGGGACTATGGGACAGAAAATGGCTAAGTATCTTATTGTAACCGGCGGTGTTGTATCTTCACTCGGTAAAGGCATCACCGCCGCATCGATCGGGCGCCTCCTGATCAACCGCGGGCTTTCCATCCGCATGCTCAAACTCGACCCCTACCTCAATGTCGATCCCGGAACCATGAGTCCCTACCAGCATGGCGAAGTGTATGTCACCGACGACGGTGCAGAAACCGATCTTGATCTTGGCCACTACGAACGCTACACCGGCCAGCCCACGTCGCAGAACAGCAACATCACCGCCGGCCGCATCTATTGGGACGTTCTGCACAAGGAACGTAAAGGCGACTATCTCGGGGGCACCGTGCAGATGATCCCGCACATCTCCAATGAAATCAAAGACCGCATCCGCGCGCTTGAATCGGAAGATCCCGATGTCATCGTCATCGAACTCGGCGGAACCGTTGGCGACATCGAAGGTCTCATTTTTCTCGAAGCGCTGCGCCAGCTCGGCACAGATGTCGGCCGCGACAACTCCATGTACATTCACCTCACCTACGTGCCGTACATCAAAGCCGCCAAAGAGGTCAAAACCAAACCCACACAGCAGAGTGTCGCCAAACTGCGCGAAATCGGCATCATGCCGCACATTCTCGTCTGCCGCACCGAAGTGGATCTAACGGAAGAGCATCTCGATAAACTCTCCATGTTCTGCAACGTGCCCCGGGAATGCGTCATCGTCGAAAAAGATGTCGAAACCTCCATCTACGAAATCCCGCTGGTATTGGCCGAACAGGGCGTCGACGAACTCATCCTCAACCACTTCCGGATCGCCCGTCCCACCAAGCCGCTCAGAGACTGGCAGAAACTCATCTCCGTCATCAAAAATCCGAAGGGAACCGTCAAAATCGGCGTCGTCGGAAAATACTCCGAACTGCAGGATGCCTACAAATCGATCTATGAAGCGCTCTTTCACGGAGGATACTCCTCCGAATACAAAGTCGACATCGTTAAAATTGCCGCCGAAGACATCGAAAAGAA
>DINM01000015.1 GCA_002423675.1 Verrucomicrobia bacterium UBA5540 | reverse complement strand
CGGGCATCATCCCGCGGTAGTCGCTGACTTCGAGCCCTTTGGCCTGGAGGTCGGCAAGCTTCAGCTCCGAAGCGCGCGGCTTGAATCTGTCCGGGTCGGCTTCTACATGAATTTCTTCAATGTTGCGGCTGTCGGCGTCGACTTTGATGGTCGGCAGAACCTTGCGGCCTTCGTAGTCGTCGCGGTGTCCGAACTCATATCCGGCGGAGACGGTGGTCATGCCGAGCTCGTTGAAGAGCTCCTGATAGTGGTGAGCGCGTGAGCCGCCCACAAAGATCATGGCGAGCTTGCCGGTGGTACGCGGGCGAATGTCGTCGATGATGGCTTTGACGGCGGGCATCTCGGCGGCGATGACCTCTTCGATCTTCGCTTTGAGAGCTGCATCTTCAAAGTACTCGCCGACTTTTCGCAGCGCTTTGGCGGTGGACTCTGCGCCGATGAAGTTGACCTTCATCCACGGAATGCCGTATTTGGTTTCGAGCATTCCGGCCATGTAGTTGATCGAGCGGTGGCACATGACGAGATTGAGATCGGCCGTGTGCGAGCGTTCGAACGCGCCCATGGTGGAGTTGCCCGAGAAGGTGCAGACGACATTGATCCCGCAGAGCTTGAACAGGCGGTCGATCTCGAAGCCGTCTCCGCCGATGTTGTATTCGCCGAGCAGATTGATGTTGAACCTGCCTTCCGGTTTGGTGTCGTCCAGACCGACGACATGCTTGAAGAGCTGGTTGTTGGCAATATGGTGACCGGCCGACTGCGAGACGCCTTTATAGCCTTCGCAGCTGAACCCGAACACATTGCAATCGCCGAGCTTGGCTTTCATGTCGCGAGAGACCGAGTGCACATCGTCACCGATCAGCCCCACCGGACAGGTGGAAAACACACCAATGGCCTTCGGATGGAAGAGGTCGTAGACTTCCTGAATGGCTTCCTTCAGTTTCTTTTCACCGCCGAAGACGATGTTGTCGTCCTGCATGTCGGTGGAGAAACAGTAGTTCATGAAGTTGTCGCCATCCACGCCGGGATCAGTCTGGTTGCGGCGCGTCAGCCACGCATAGAAGCTGCAGCCGATCGGACCGTGCACCAGGTTGACAATGTCGCGCGTCGGACCCAGCACCACCCCTTTACAGCCAGCGTAGGTACAGCCGCGCTGCGTGATGATGCCCGGAATGGTGCGGACGTTGGATTGAATCTCCTGATCCAGTTTCGGATCGTTAATCACCATCGACGCACTGCGTTTGCGTGCAATCTTCGGCGGGTACTTCGCTAAAATCTCCTCTTTGAGTTTTGAGGGATCGGGTAATTTTACATTTTCGCTCATTTCACACCTCCAGCTGAAGAGTCGAGTACAGTTCCGCCCGACGGACCGGTTACGGTCTCTCCGGTGCGAACGCGGGTTGCTTCCAGAATCGGCAGGACGAAGATTTTTCCGTCGCCCGCATTGCCGGTCTGATTGGTTTTGATGATCGCCTCAACGGTGCGTTCGACCCAGTCGTCGGACACAACCACCGTGATCATCCGCTTCGGCACAAGGCGCGGGCCGTCTCCCAGCTGAGCGATCGCTTCCGGCGCGCCCTCTTCGGCTCCGTGCAGAATGCGATAGTCAACCAGACCCTTTCCGCGACCCAGCACCCGTCCCGTTGCGGTGAATGAGGTGATTCCGGCGGCGTTCAACGCACGCTTGGTGTCGTTGATTTTATTCATCCGGATTACTGCCATTACTTCTTTCATTGAAATCTCCTTGTTCGGCGCGAGGCCGGTTTACGCCTCTTTGACGCCGGAGCTGATGGTGTAGACCTCTTCGACCGGGGAAATGAAGATCTTGCCGTCGCCGAAGTTGCCCTTCTCGCCCGTCTTCGCGACCGAGAGAACGGCTTTCACCACGAACTCTTTGTCGGACTCCGGAACAACTGTCATCAGCATTTCTTTCGGCAGCTCATCGTAGGTCACTTCGCCGACTTTGAGGCCGCGCTGCTTGCCGCGTCCGCAAACCGGAACTTTGGTGACGGCCGGATAGCCGGCTTCGAACAGCGCCTTCATCACGACATCCGCTTTCTCGGGGCGGACAATGGAACGAATTAAAAGTTTAGACATGATTTTCTCCTTTTACTTAATGGATCTGCTTAAACACCAAATTCGAATTTCACCAGCAGCGCTTCGAGCTCTTCAATTTCGAGCGGCTTGGGAATCACGAACATTTTGTTTTCGCTGATTTTCTTTGCCAGCGCGCGGTACACGTCGGCCTGCCCGGCTTCCGGCGCATATTCGATGACCGTTTTGCGGTTGAGCTCGGCGTGCTGCACGACGTTATCGCGCGGCACGAAGTGGATCATCTGCGTGCCTAGACGCTCAGCCAGCGCTTCAATCAGCTCGTGCTCGTTATCGCACTTGCGGCTGTTGCAGATCAGACCGCCCAGGCGGACGCCGCCGGCGTCAGCGAATTTCACGATCCCTTTGCAGATGTTGTTGGCGGCATACATCGCCATCATTTCGCCGGATACGACGATGTAAATTTCCTGCGCTTTACCTTCACGGATCGGCATGGCGAATCCGCCGCAGACCACGTCGCCGAGTACGTCATAGAAAACGTAGTCGATGTTTTGGTCTTCTTTGTAGGCACCGAGCTGTTCGAGCAGATTGATCGACGTAATAATCCCGCGACCGGCACAACCGACGCCCGGTTCCGGACCGCCGGATTCAACGCAGCGGGTTCCGCCGTATCCGTTTTTGATGACATCGTCGAGTTCGACGTCTTCGCCTTCCGAGCGCAAGGTGTCGAGCACCGTGTTCTGAGCGAGACCGCCGAGCAGCAGACGGGTGGAATCCGCCTTCGGGTCGCAGCCCACCACCATCACTTTGTTACCGGCTTCAGCCAATCCCGCCACCGTGTTCTGAGTGGTCGTGGACTTTCCGATTCCGCCTTTTCCGTAGATCGCTATTTTTCTCATCTCATCTTCTCCCGTTGAGTTGGTTTCCATTCCGCGGTACCGACCGCAAACACGCCGCCCCTTATTGCAGGGGGTATGCCAGAAGGGAGTGAAAGATGTATTATGAAAGATGAAGTATGAACGGAAGTTGTTTGTATCCAACGAGAAGAAAATTTTATATGGAAGTTTTCCAAGCCTTGGAAAAATAGAAACTCAGCCAGACGCTCAAGTGAAATAATTGTCACATCGTTCGGCGAACCGCGAAACGAACAGCTTATATCATCATGGAAACAAACGGTTTATAAAACAACATGACAATTGTTTCCCTCTTCATCATGCAGAGTGAAGGAATTGTCAAACCGCCGGATGTCCGGCGGGTTTTCAGCGTTTCGCTTTACGCTTGAAGAAGCGGTCGTAGTCGACGTCGAGCTTTTCGATCTTGTAACGAACCATGCGCCCGGTGATGCCCAGCTCACGGGCCGCCGCCGTCACATTGCCATTATGCCGCTTAAGCGCTTCGATAATCAGATCCCGCTCCAGCATATCCACCTGCTGCTTCATGCTGCCTTCCATCGGACGGTCAGCCATCGTCGGTGTTTGCAACGTCGGCGGCAGGTGGCGGCCATAGATGACGCCGTCCGTACAAAGAAGAACGGCGTGCTCGATGCAGTTTTCAAGTTCGCGCACGTTGCCCGGCCAGTGATAGGTCATCAGCAGATTGATTGCCGAGGTGCTGATCCGGCGGATCGGATGGCCGATGCGCGCGGCATACTTCTCTACAAAATGGTTAGCGAGCAGCAGAATATCGCTGCGGCGCTCGCGTAGCGGCGGCAGAACAACGGGAAATACGTTGATGCGGTAATAAAGGTCGTCGCGGAATTTTTCCTCGCGCACCGCCCGTTCGAGGTCGCGGTTGGTGGCCGCAACAATCCGTACATCGGCCTTTATGGTTTTGTTACTACCGACGCGCTCGTACTCGCGCTCTTGAATGACGCGCAACAGCTTGACCTGAATAGCGGGGGAGAAATCGCCGAGTTCATCCAGAAAAAGCGTACCGCTTTCCGCCTCTTCGAGTCGCCCGATGCGTTTATAGAGCGCTCCGGTGAACGCACCCTTTTCGTGACCGAACAGTTCGCTTTCAAGCAGCGATTCACTCAACGCCGAGCAGTTGACCTTAATGAACGGCTTGTCTTTGCGGCGGCTGTTGTAATGAATGGCCGAGGCGATCAGTTCTTTCCCGGTTCCCGACTCGCCGCGAATGAGCACCGTGGTATCGGCCGATGCCACCTGATGAACGCGCGCAAAAACATTCTGCATTTCGCCCGACTCGCCGACCATATTGCCGGGGCGGAACTTATCCTGCACCTGCGTCAGCAGGCGCCGGTTTTCCGCCTCAAGCAGCTCGCGTTCGGCGCGCGATGCCCGGCGTGCGCTGACGTCGTTGGCAATTAGACTGGCGATGATTTCCAAAAGCTGCGCCGTTTCCTGCAGACGCGATGAATCCTGCGCCGCCAGATCCGCGGACAAGGTTCCGATTACTTCGTTTTCGAGCCGAATTGGCACGCAGATAAAACTGACATCGCGCTGCGGACTTTTTGTTCGCTGATGAACGCGGAACTGGAAACGCGGCTCTTCCGAAACAAGCGGAACAACAATAGTCTCTCCTGCTTCCAATACGCGCCCGGTGACTCCTTCGCCGCGGCGGTACCGTGCGCCGCCGTCGGCAAAACCGGAGCTTTCTGCTTCGAGAACCAGCTCTTTCCCGTCAGGTGTCAAAAGCATAATAGTGCAATGAAGCATCCCGCGCCGCTGTTCCAGCAGTGCGAGCACATCGCGAAGCATCCGGTTCTGATCAGTACGGGTCGCCAGTGTTTTTGCGACTAACTCCAGCGTATCGAGATCACGAATATGGCGCGCATCACACACACCAAGGCCCGGACAGGCCACCCCTTTTGGGAGTTCAATTTTGTCTTTATTGTCCATGATAAATTCGTATTTGTAATTATATGTGAGAAAATGACGTATTTAACTGTGTTTAAAGCATTTTTGATACCAGCCGGGACTCCATTTCTGATTCATCCCCGTTGAGGCCCTCAATTGAATTGAAAAAGACGATCAGCTCTGTACCCTGTTTCTCCTATGGCAAACGTACGCGAAGAAAGCTGGCAGATTAAACGACGTTCCGACCTCTGCGCCGGAACGAACGAATCCTTCGCCGATAAAGAAGAAATCATGACCCGCCTGCTCTTCAAGGACGGCGAATATGTCCGCGAAGACTACAAGCTCTCCTGGTGGAACGAACAGAAGCCCGATCACGGCCTCAGCGCATGGAAAAGCATTTTCCGTGTTCCGCCGCCGCCGACCGAAGTGGTGAAAAAAGAAAACGCCGAAACGCTCCTGCGCAACATGGTTGCCAAAGAAGACGCCGACGACACCAACGCCATCTACATTCTTGCCATCATGCTCGAACGTAAAAAAATTCTGGTCGAAAAAGACGTCCAGATCCGCGAAGACCGAACCAAAATCCGCGTTTATGAACACAAGAAGACCGGCGAATCCTTTCTGGTCATTGATCCGGAACTGAAACTCGCGGAAATCGAAAAAGTTCAGGAAGAAGTCGTCGGCCTGCTCGGCGGCAAACCGCCGAAAACCGAAACGGTCTATTTCTTCGAGACCATTCTGCACGCACTGATCGAAAAACACGAAAAGCTCCTTTTCCCGAAACGTCCGGTCGGCGGCGAAGAAGGCATCGCGCAGAAACTGGCCGCCTCCTTCTTCGCCCTGCTCGCCGGTAAAAAAAGTCCCTATTGGGAGGAATCGAACAAGGTTTTCAACCGTTTTGAGGATTCCGAAACGTGGGGACCGGTCATTGCGGGCTATCGCGACCTGATCGAGCGCATTCCGCAGGAAATCCGTTTCCAAGGTTTGGAAAAACAGGCATTTACCAAAGCGCTCGAGGCACTCTCCATCAAAGAGCCGAAAGAACTCAGCGAGCAGGAAGTACTCGCCGCCTTTTCATCGGACGAGCCGCGCATCGCCGAACTGCGCGAAAAATTCCTTGAAGCCGTCCGCCTCGCGACAACGTACTCCGCCTGAAAAACAACAGGATGATGATGAAGGTTGTATCCAAACAGTACGGCCTGCCCCGCCGGGGGAACTTCCGTCCGCCCGCCGGAATTCGGCTGATTGATGTTCGTACGCTCGATGAACTGGCTGAACACGCGGAGGCATGGAACGATCTGTTCGAAAAAGCGACCCGGCTCTCGCCGCTTCTATCCTATCCGTGGATGTGCGCCTTTTTTAAGAATCTGGTGCATCCGCCGGAGCAATGGTTCTGCCTTTTTGCCTATGAAAACGACCGGCTGATCGGAATCCTGCCGCTGGTTTCCAGCTATGCAGTCGGCGCCCTCGGGTTTTCTCTGCGGCTCTTCAAACTGCCGTACCACTTCGCGCACACAAGTGGAACGGACTGCATTGCTCCGCCCGGCCGCGAGGAGGTTTTCGGCATTTTCATGGACTATCTATGCCGCATTCCCCGCTCCATTCCCTGCCTCAGCCTCAAACACGTTCCGGAGCACTATGCCTCTGTCCAGTATCTGACCGGACAAAAACACCGCCTGTGCTTTGTGCAGAAACCGGCCGGTAGCGAAGCATTCATTCCGCTGCCGGAAAGCGGCAACGTCTATCTTGCCGGGCTCGCCGCGAAACTCCGGCAGAACCTGCGGCGCGCCGGCCGTGCACTGGAAAAACTTCCGGACGTTCAGTTCCGGTTCTGCGAAACCTCCCGGTCCGCCAGGGAAAACACGGCCCGCTTTCTCGATGTCGAAACCCGCAACTGGAAGGGAGAGAAAAAAACTGCCGTCAAAAATTTTGCGGGCTGTGCGGAAATGTTTACCGAAGCTGCCGAAGGGCTCGCGGCTCAAAACCGAATGGGCTTCAGTTTTCTCGATTCCGGCGATCGCACCATCGCCGCGCACTACGCCATGATCAGCGGACGGACGCTGTACATCCTCAAAATGGCCTATGACAAAGAGTTCTCCGAAGCCTCACCCGGCAATCTGCTCATGTTGCGCGTCATTCAGGCCGCCGCTGACTCGGGCCGGTTCGATGAAATCAATCTGGTCTCCGCCCCGCCGATTCTCGCCAAATGGAATGTACAGCACCGGCCGATCTGGCACCTCGTTGTCTTTCCGAAAATCCCGATCATCTCGACCCTGTTGCAGCGGATTATCGCCTCCGGGAAAATCCACAACTTTAACATCGAGCGCTAAACGACGCTTTTTTGTGGCCTTTGCGCGCTTTTGCGGCTAACTTCTCCGGCTTTTACGGAGTAAAGCTATGAGTTTGAGCATTGGTATTCTGGGTCTTCCAAACGTTGGAAAATCGACGATTTTCAACGCGCTGACGCGCGCACAGAACGCGGAAGCTGCCAATTATCCGTTCTGCACGATTGAACCGAACAAGGCGATCGTGCCGGTTCCCGATCCGCGGGTGAATAAACTGGCAACGATGGCCCATCCGAAAAAAGTGGTTTATGCCACGGTTGATTTCGTCGATATCGCAGGCCTCGTGAAAGGCGCGAGCCGCGGCGAAGGGCTCGGCAACAAGTTCCTCGCCAACGTACGCGAGACCGATGCCCTGCTCCACGTGATCCGCTGCTTTGAAGATGAAAATGTGGTGCATGTGGACGGCTCCGTCGATCCGCAGCGCGACATCGACGTGATTGAAACCGAGCTGATTTTGTCCGACTTCCAAACCTTGGAAACCCGCGCACAACGGATGGAAAAACTGGCGCGCAACGATAAGAAGATCGCCGAACAGCTGGCCGCTGTAAAACGTCTGATGGCGCACCTCGGCGAAGGCAGACCCGCCGTCAGCTTTCCGGAACACGACACCGACGATATTCAGGCGTTCCTGAAAGAGTCGCCGTTGCTGACCGATAAAAAGATCATCTACTGCGCCAATGTGGACGAAGCGGGCATGGCTGAAGACAATGACTCCGTGAAAGCCGTCCGCGCCTACGCCGATTCCAAAGGGGCCGATACCGTCAAGATCTGCGCGAAGATGGAAGAGGATCTGATCGGCATGGACGAGGCCGAAGCCGCCGAGTTTCTGAAAGAATATAACGTGACTGAAAGCGGACTCGACCAGATCGCCCGCACCGGCTACCACACGCTCGGCCTGATCAGCTATCTGACCGCCGGGCCAAAGGAGGTNNCACGCCTGGACGATTCATCGCGGCTGGAAGGCTCCGGCCGCGGCGGGCGTGATTCATACCGACTTTGAGCGCGGCTTCATTCGCGCGCAGGTGATCCGCTACAACGATTACATCACCTACGGCGGCGAGAGCGGCTGCCGCGAAAAAGGGCTGATGCGTACCGAAGGCAAGGACTACGTCATGCAGGACGGCGACGTCGTGGAATTTCTTTTTAATGTGTAAATCCTGAGCTTGCGCCGGAAATACCCAAGTCGTATAGTCGGCATTAATTCAAACGAAATGGGAGAAGACCATGTCTGATAAAGTAAAAGAGCTGAATGCCGACGATTTTGCGGGCGCCATCGCCTCCGGAACCGTACTGGTCGATTTTTGGGCCCCGTGGTGCGGACCGTGCAAAATGCAGGCCCCGATTCTCGATAAAGTCGCCGATAAGGTCGGAGATCAGGTTGTGATCGCCAAAGTGAATGTAGATGAAAGCCCGGCGATTGCCGCGCAGTTCGGCGTGCGTTCCATTCCGACGCTGATCCTCTTCAAAGACGGCGAAAAAGTGAAGGATTTCATCGGCGTGCAACAGGAAGCGGCGCTGGTTGAAGTGCTGACTGCCTGATTTTCCAAACATTGGAAGCAACTGCGTTGCGGCTTGCTTCTTTTTTCCAGGGTTTGGAAGAAAAAGACCGGAGTTTTCCAATGTTTGGAACCTCCGGTTTTTTTATACCGTTTCGAGCAGCGCGGCGGTTTTTTCGAAGCAGTTGAGCAGGCGGTCGGTTTTGACGGGCAGCACATCGATGAATTTTTCGAGGATTTTCCGGTCGCGAACCAATCGCTTGGTTGAATCGTAACTCAGATCGTGCATCCAGCTGAGCTGTAGCACAAAACGGTCGGCCATACTTTTCATATTACGGTAATCAATGGTTCCTTCGCACTCGAACTGATCAAGCACGGCATCGGTCGGCGGGCCGTTAAAATCGATGTTCAGCCCGATTTCAGGATGATCGTGGATTTGTCCGGATTGAACAGAGTCCCAGCTGATGAAAAAGATATCGAGCCGGTCGGCGTCGCGGATGAGGCGCAAATACTTCTCTTCGTTCGCGGTTAAGGCCGGCGGCAGATCCCGTTTGTTATGATACTGCACCGAAGACAAAATAAGGGAACGTTCTTCATCATCTACCCTGGCAAGCAACTTTTCTTTTTCCAATGTTTGGAAACCCAAATCGCCGTGATCGATTGTTTTAGAGTCATTGAAGCTGCGATATTTCTGAAACTGCGGAAAGCGGGCGATGTCGTGGAAGAGGCCAATGGCTTCCGCAAGACATACTTCGTTTTCCGGCCAGTTCATGCCGGAGGTAATCGTGCGGGAATCCGCGACGACGCGCAGGGTGTGCTCCAGTTTGAGCCGCAGCATCGGCTCAAGAACACAGTCCCGTCGATAGCGGTCTGTGAACCCGAGAAAATTCCCGATAAGTTGATCAAGAATATTGGAGGTCATGTTCAGTATGCCAATAGAGCCAATACAATGAGACCGACCCCGATCAGAGCTTTTAATGCCCCGCCAAACCGAACCGATTTGTCATTCGTTCCGGCAATCCAGGGCGTCAGACGGCGGAACCACCACGGAGAGAGCAAAAAGAGAAGCCCGAGTCCGATCCAGAAATAGGCGATCACCGTGACGACCAGTCGTGCGTCCGACGGGTTCCNNTCAGAACCGGCCCGGCCGCCAGCAGAAGCAGCCCGCCGAGGGCGCGCGGGCTGAGCAGTTCGTCGAGATATTTAATGCAGAGATAGACGGCCACCGGCACGAGCCAATAAAGATGGATCTTCCATGCATCGAACATGCCGAGATGCATCCGAGATAATTCATAGGCCGCCCAGGCCAGATCAACGGCCGCCAGAATGCGCCCAGGCCAGATGCTGCGCGGGAAAGCGGCCAGTCCGGAACGGACTTTGGCCGGGGCGGTCAGAGAGATCAGGCCGATCGTCAAAGCGAGCAGACCGATCAGTAAAGAAGCGATAGCGAGTTCCGACATTTTGCTTTCCTTCCGAAAGAGCTTGATAAAACAGCCTCATCAAATAGATTTTCAGTCACTTTTTCCAACAGAAACGGAAAATAAAGCAACTAAAGGAGCAAGATTATGGGAAGCAAGATTTTTGATGCAGTAAAACCCGGTGTCGTGACCGGTGATGATGTTCAGGCGATTTTTAAAATCGCTAAAGAAAACCAGTTCGCCCTGCCGGCCGTAAATGTTGTCGGTTCAGATTCCGTCAACGGGGTTCTGGAAGCGGCCGCAGCGGTCAACTCGCCGGTTATCATTCAGTTCTCCAACGGCGGCGCACAATTCACCGCCGGTAAAGGTCTGAAGCTGGAAGGCCAGAAGGCGCAGATCCTCGGCGCAGTCGCCGGAGCCAAACATGTTCACCAAGTCGCCGAAGCTTACGGCGTACCGGTGATTCTGCATACCGACCATGCTGCGAAAAAACTGCTGCCGTGGATCGATGGCCTGCTCGACGCCAGCGAAGAAAACTTCAAGGCAACCGGCAAACCGCTCTTCAGCTCGCACATGCTCGACCTCTCCGAAGAAACTCTCGAAGAAAACGTGCAGACCTGTGCGAAATACCTCGAACGCATGAGCAAAATGGGCATGACGCTCGAAATCGAACTCGGCTGCACCGGCGGTGAAGAAGACGGCGTGGATAACTCCGGCATGGACAGCTCCGCGCTCTACACCCAGCCCGAAGATGTGGCTTACGCTTATGAAACGCTCGGAAAAATCAGCCCGAACTTCACCATTGCCGCAGCCTTCGGCAACGTTCACGGCGTCTACAAGCCAGGCAATGTCAAACTGACCCCGAAGATTCTGGACAACTCCCAGAAATTCATTCAGGAAAAATTCAAGACCGCCGAAAAACCAGTCAACTTCGTGTTCCATGGCGGCTCAGGATCAACCCCGGAAGAAATCAAAGAAGCCATCTCTTACGGTGTGATCAAAATGAACATTGATACCGACACGCAGTGGGCCACATGGGAAGGCGTTCTTAAGTTCTATAAAGCCAACGAGGGGTACCTCCAGAGCCAGCTCGGCAATCCAGACGGCGCCGACAAACCGAACAAGAAATATTACGACCCACGCGTTTGGATTCGTAAAGGTCAGGAATCCATGGTTGCACGTATCAAACAGGCGTTTGAAGATCTCAACGCAATCGACCGTAATTAAGATTGGAATACTGGATCACTGGATTTCTGGAATATTGAATCCCCATTCATCCTCTAATCCTCTATTCCATCCTTCCAACAAAAAGCCTCCTGCTTCACAGCGGGAGGCTTTTTCTTTGGTTGTTTGGCAAAGCGGTGCGTGATAAAAATCCTTTATGAGCTCCGATCCGTTTCATCTCAACCGGCCCGTTCATCTTGCGCGCCGCGATGTATTCTACGAAAAAGCGGCTGAGCGCATCCGCAGGCTCCCGTCACAAAAGCTGATCGACGAACAGCGTAATACGGCCGAGCAGGCACTCTATCTGCTCCGCGAAGCCCGCCGCCATGCTGAAGCCGCCAACCTGTCGGAAAAAACCTCCACACAAAGCCGGCTCTTTGTAAAGTTCATGGACATCGTCGTAGACAACACGCTGTCGGTAACCCGCATGCTCCGGCGTCAGCTAACAGTGAACGCCAGCGATAACGCTCTTGACGGGTTTACCGGGGCCACCGGCACCGCTTCAAAAATGAGCGGACACTACCGCCGCTGCGCCGTGCTGTTGCTCAAGGGGTTGATGAACAGCCTTCAGCAGGCTGAAAAACCGTTCCGGGATCTCTGCCAGACCAGTATCGCCAAAATGACCTCTGTCGATAAAGCCCGCTACGAAAAGGCGTACAAACATTTCGGAGAACTGGCCGACAGCGAAGCGGAAAAGGCCGTTGAAGACGTTCTCTAAGAGCGCCCGAATTTGCGGTTCAGCTCCGTGAAGCTGGTAAAAATCAACGTCGGACGCCCGTGCGGACTCGTATACGGCATTTCGGTTTTTGCCAAATCCGCCACCAACCGTTCAATCGCCTCCGTCGAAAGCGTATCTTTGGATTTAATCGACGTGCGGCAGGCGGCCTGCGCCACCGTTTCACGCAGCGCGTCGCGTGTCGCCCTCGATGCCGCCCCGCTCTTTTCCAGCGCACGGGCAATACCGCTGAGAATCACAATCGGCGAACCGTTCTGCAGATGAACCGGCAACGCATCCACAATGAAGGTATCATCCCCGAATGCGGAAATACCGAAGCCCATCTCGTCGAGCACCGGCAGATGGCGGCGCAGCGCATCGGCATCCGCCGGCATCAGCTCAATCGCCTCCGGCGTCAGCAATCCCTGACGCGACGGCCGGCCGTCTGTCAGATCGCGCATAAACTTTTCAAACAGCACTCGTTCGTGCGCCGCCTGCGGATCCATCAGCACAATGCCCTCTTCCGTTTCGAGCACCACATACATTCCTCCCGCCTGGCCCAGCACTCGGCACCATTTCCACGGACTGGAAGCAGAGGGTTCCGTGTTCGGAGTTCGGAGTTCAGAGTTTGCGGGCCCAGGCACTTCTTCCTGTCTAGCGAACCGCTCTGTCACTTCCCCCTGAACCTTGAACCCTGAACTCTGAACCTTAATATCCAACTCGTGCTGCTTCTCGACCGGCGGCGCGGGACGCGGGGCTTCAAACTTAAAGGCCGGCGCGCGGCGTTCCGCTTCCGGAGCCTCCAGCGCCAGCGCTTTCTGCACCGCTTCAATCACCGCATCGCGCACGGCATTCGGATGGCGGAACCGCACCTCTTTCTTGGCCGGGTGCACATTCACATCCACCAGCGCGGGCGGGCACTCAATAAAAAGAAAGGCCGACGGATCGCGTCCGCGCGCCAGCACCGCATGATATGCCTCATTCAGCGCATGATAAATCACTGGCGCGGAAGCCGGACGTCCGTTAATAAAAATGTACTGATCCGAGCGATCCGAACGTCCTGTTTGCGGCAGTCCTGCAAAGCCGGTGATCTTCACCGCGTCCACCTTATAATCGAGCTGACGCAAATTGTTCAAAAACGACGGGCTGTACAGCGCCGTAATACGGTCGGTCAGATTTGAGCCGCCCGGCAGATTATAGACCTCGCGCCCGTCGGAGTTGAACGTCAGGGCGACTTCCGGATGCGCCAGTGCGTAAACGGCAAACAGCTGGCGGATCTGCGCCAGCTCGGTCGCCTCCGTGCGCAGAAACTTGCGCCGCGCGGGCACATTGAAAAACAGATTCCGCACTTCGAAGCGCGTGCCGGGTGGACAACCCGCATCCGTTACATCCTGCAGCTTGCCGCCGCTGATTTGAATCTGCGTACCGCTCAGCTCGTCAGCAGGCCGCGTAATCAGCGTAAAGCGCGACACCGCAGAAATCGACGAAAGTGCCTCGCCGCGAAACCCGAGCGTCGAAATAGCTTCCACCTGCTCCGCCGTACGGATTTTACTCGTCGCATGGCGTTCGATTGAAAGCAGCGCGTCGTCGCGGTTCATGCCCGAGCCGTTGTCAGAAACCGCGATCAGCTGCATGCCGCCCTGAACCACCTCGACATCCACCTGCGTTGCGCCGGCATCAATGGCATTCTCGACCAGCTCCTTCATCACTGAAGCGGGCCGCTCAATCACCTCTCCCGCCGCGATCTTATTGATCACGTTGTCCGGGAGCATCTGGACGTGCTGAGTCACGCGCGGGACACTACCCGTTTNNCATTTTCTTCCAGGCTTCGGAAGATTTTTAACCACGGATGGACAGGATTCACACGGATTTCCAAACATTGGAAAAATTGCTGAAATCAGTTTGCTGGCGTAATTTCGACACCGTGCGCCTGAAGCCATTCAACCGACTTGATGCGCCATGGATACAACTTGAAATCCTTACTCACTCGGGAATTTTGGAGGTATTTCATCATAGTACTCCCATTACCGTTCGTCAGCGTGTAATCGGCCCCGGCCTCAAGTAGCATGTAAACAATGTCATACTGATTAAGAATTGCCGCCATCTGTAACGGCGTACATAAAAATGAGTCACTTCTATCAATAGCGTTTAAATCAACTCCCGCAGCAATCAATAATTTTAGAGGATCCCTAGAATACGCATTAATCGCTTCGAAAACAATTGGTGTACCATTTCGTGCAGTCCAATTGGGATTACCGCCATGCTCCAGAGCCATCCTCAAAAACGCCGGATTTTTAGCCCGTGAAGCCAGGCTCATTACCGACCTGTTGGCATCAAGAAACATATTTGGATCAGCACCCAGTTCCAGTAGACGTAAAAATCCAATTTCGTTTTGCGCACCATAAGCCCAAAACAGCGGAATTATTCCCTCTTTTCCCTGCCGATTTACATCCGCTCCTTCGCTGACCAGTCGATCGATGGTTTTTACATCGCCACGCGCACCTGCCGCAGCCAGCTTCTTCATCTGCGGATCATCGTAAAAGTCACTAATCGGATGTTTTCCAACAGCCGTCCCGTCATTCCGAAAACATCCGGCAAGCAGAGCAATCAAGCAGAACAACAGAATCCGACAAACAACAGGTTTCGTTTTCATGCAGCGGAGCATAGCGACTTTTCCAAGCCTTGGAAACTTTCATGAGGAGTTTTCCAAACATTGGAAAACCCTGTGCCGCAACGCAGTTGCTATTTGGCGAGGAGCTGTTTGACAGCGGGTTCGGTGAGGAAGCAGGTCGGGCCGGCGGCTTTTTGAAGGGCGGCAACGGTTTCGGCGGCGGAAACGCCGGGATGATGCTGCATGTAAAGCGCGGCGACGTGCGAAACATAGGCCGTGGCGACGGAAGTGCCTTTGGCGCCGCCCGCCGATCCGGGGGCAATGAGTTTTACAAAGTCACCGCGGTTGGAATAGTCCGCCAGTTGATCCCCATCTGATGCGGCAACGCCGATAACGCCGGGATAGGCCGCCGGGTACATAGGCTTGCCGGTGTTTTCGTTGCCGACAGCGGCGAAAACCGGATGTCCCTGATTGATTGCATAGTCCACGGCGGTTTCGATGAATTTGCTGGGCGTTTCCGAGCCCCAGCTGAGGCTGACGGGGCCGGGGCTGTTTTTTACGGCGTAGGGCATGGNNCATCGTCGGCAAAAGCTTTGACGGCGACGACGGGGACGCCTTCGCCAACCGGCGTTGCATAGGGATCAACCAGCCCGGCGGCAAGTTGCGCCATGAGTGTGCCATGGCCGACCCGATCGCCGGTCAGCGCATCACCGGGATGCGTCGCATCAAAGGATCCGATGACGGCACGGTTCAGGCTGTCGTCGGGAGCGAGGCCGGTATCGAGAACTGAGACTGCGACGGAACCGGGTTCTGATGTGTTCCAGTTCATCTTTCCCGAATCCATGACAGGCATCGATTGGACGATTTTGGGCGTGTCGTACACATAGTTCGGTTCGGCGTGGGCTATGCTGCTTTCGTTACCGAGCTGGGAGACGAGATCAGGGACATTGGCCCCCTCCGGAAGAAGAATGCGGTAAACGCCCAAATCCGCATTGGCGGCGATGATCGTTCCGCCGGTGCGGGCAAGGAAAGTGCGCAGATTTTCAATGGAGGAGCCGGGACGAAAGCCGACGAGGATTTCGCGGGCAATGAAGCGGGATTTCCCGTCGAAGGAAGTTTCGATGCGTCGCGCCGGACGTAGCGGCTGTACCGATCCAGCGTGGTCTTTGCGGAAGACGCGAATGCCGGTGAGATGGGTGAAGGTGCCGAGCGAACCGGTTTCGCGTCGCCAGTCGAGCAGGTAATTGTAGGGGGAGAGCAGTTCATCGAGGATCGTTTCGACATCAGCATCGCGACAGATTCCGGTGATGTTTTTCTGTGCATCCGGATCGATTTTCACATCGACACCGGCGGCGGAAAAGCGCTCAAGAAATCGTGCCAACGGTTCATCCTGAACAGAGAGCCAGAGGCGGTTCTGATCCATACGAAACGCTTCTTCCGCGGCGGACGTGTGCAGCGAAACGAGATAAAAAGTTAACAGGACAACGTGTAAGAGGTTGCGCATAAATCGCAAGATAACAGGCGGCTGAACAAATGACAACCCGTGGCGTCTAACCGTACAGTTGACGGAGGACAGGAGGAGGCGTATTTTTAATCTCTATGAAAATGCTGGTTTTCAGATCTGTAATCCTATCCCTAATTCTGTCCGGAAGCTACCTGCCGGCAGCGGCGGATGATCTCGATGCCGCTCTGGAGGCACAAAAACAAAAGGTGTCGCACCGGATTTACTCGGAAAAAGCCAAGCTGGCCTCTCCAAATCTGACGGTTCCCCGCACGGAGACGGAAGAGGAACGACTGCTGGATAAAAAATTAAGAGAGATGGATGCCAAAATGGATATCCGTCCGGCCCCGACATTTGTCCCGACAACAACCCGTCCAATTGCAGTTACACCTCGTCCGACCGAGGATAAAAACTGGCTGACAGCCGCCGTTCTGGATGATCTGGAGTCTCCCGCTATAACGAAGGAGGCCGACGACTCCTGGTTGTTCCGGGAGATGGATCGCCAAAAAACGGCCAACGATCAGGCCGAGCTGCTTAAGGAAGATCAAATGGTTAACCGGTTGATGAAGCAAAGAACAGATCTGCAGATCAGCTCGCCGGACGTGAATCGCCTGAAGCAGTATCAGCTGGCTCCACCGAAACTTTTTGGCAGCAAGTATCAGGACTCCCCGGCCTACCTGACTCCGCAAAGGAATGTTCCGAACACTCTGTCATCGATGCGCCAGACAACAACAAAAGAGAGTACAGATGCTCCGCCGCCGTTTTCACCAGCGGCTGCGCGACTAGCAACAATGCCGGATCCAAATCTAAACGGTTCGGCTTTGTCCGGAGTGCCCGCACACCAATCCAGCTCGGTGTTTTCATATGGACGGAACAACCCGAAACCGACCCCGATGGCTCCGCTTGAAAAGATCCGCAGTTCGTCGCCGATTAACCGGCCCGATCCGTTTACAGATGATCATATGCCGACTTTCAAAAGCAGCATCTGGGAGTAGTTATTTCTTCCCGTCGAAATCCAGCATCATTTGACTCGCATCCACGGCGCGCTGAATTTTCGTGTGTTGCTCTTTGAATGCAACAATCTCGTCGTCGGAAGGCTTCTGCTGACTCAATAGATCGAGAGCCTGATCCGAAGAGCGCAGGGCTTGATCGTACTGACCGGAAACATAATACGCCTCGGCTAAAGTATTCCAAACGGCCGGTGCATACGGCGTGGAAAGCAACGCTTCGCGGGCATGGCGCAATGCCATTTTCCCGTTTTTCATGCTCCCTCCCGTGGCATAAATCCAAGCCAGATTGTTCAGAATCATGGTATTATTCGGAAATTCCGCACTCAATTTTTCAAGGACGCCCACCGCATCGGCATAGCGTTTCATCTGAATATAGAGCGTCCCCAGCCGGAAACGGATGTCGGCGTTGCCGGGCGCGTTCTCCAGCGCCCTCAGATAGGCCTTTTCTGCATCTGCATATTCTCCCTCGTCCGCATATTGCACTCCGGTATTCATCAAAAATGAAACCTTGGAGGCGTTCACCGCATTGGTTCCCGCTGCCGGTTCGGATTCGGCCTGAGATTCCGGCCGGGTAGCGGCGGACAGGCCGATGCCCGTCGAATCCGTTTCTGGATAAATAGACGGGAGAGTTGTGGTAGGATGCAAGATCGACGGCGCGACACTTTCATGTTCACCGGACTGCATTTGTAAAGGACTAATCCCGTTCGTTTTCAGAGTCGATCCGGTATTCGCCGGCGCGGAACCCGTGTCGTATGCGCTGNNCCGGACAGCGCCGACGGTCCCTGCGGAACGTCCTGCCCTCTCACAAAAACAGCGGCCAACAAAATAGTTAAGCTTAAAAAAACAGATCGCATAAGCTGCTCACATTTTTCTGACGGTGACTTTCACCGCCGCGGGTTCAATTTTTTCGACCTGCAAACCGGGTGGAACGTCGGCCCGCACAGATACCTCATAATCCGCCGGGTCCGTCAATTCGGTACAATCGATATAGGTGTAGATATCGCGGGCTTTCAGATCGGCAATCTTCAACGGACTGCCCCGCAATGTCACGGCTACCTTTTCCGGACGGATTTTTACCACGCGTGTGTCGTCAGATGCCAGCAACGGACGAACTTCGCTATCTTCAATCCGCCGGGTTGCGACCCGCTCAACCAACGAAACATCCACGGTCACACGCTCCGGAAGAACCGTCCACGGTTGCGCCGCCGAGGCCACCGCTATGTGGGTCTTAAATGTATTATATCGTCCATCGAGACTGATTGGCGCCGTACGCACCTGCTCCAGCTCACTCAGCAACCGTTCGGCACCACGGATCTTCACCGTCGCGGGCGTGCAAACAGCCTTGTCCATCTGAATACTCGGCGGAAGCTCGCCCTCAAAAACCGCTTTCACTGGCAGTACCCTTTCCACTTCACGATCGACCGTCACGGTGATTTCGGGCGGATCAAACTGGACCGCGTGGGCGCGCGATGGCGCTTTGACATAACGTGGTGAAAATTTGAGCGTCTGGCGCAGTCGATCATTACGGCCCGAAAGCTCCAGCTTGACCTCCACCTGATCGCTACTGATAAAACGGATATCGTCGCGCGAACCGCGAAAACGGATATTCACCGTATCGGTCGACTGATCCAAAACCGCCAAGCCCTCGCCGACCGATACAGTCACCGGCACATCCGACACCATTACTTCAAAACTGGTGTTTTCGCGAACCGCCTGCCAAACCACAAACGCCAAAATCAGGCAAAGCAGTTTCATGATCCAGTTGCGGCTCACGGCCAGCCAGAACGCCGACAGGCGGGAGGGGCTCCCGGGTAATTTTCGACTCCGCTTACTCATGCGAGCTCTCTCCGAAAATAAAACTTAACTGGCCGTGGTCATCATCGCCACGGCGGCGGGTNNCGGCGGCGGGTCATCTGCCGAAGTCCGCTACTTTCGCGGCCGAGGAACGAGGAGAGAACACGGCGCAGATGCGGGCCGTCGAATCCCCGTTTCAGCCGGCCGTTATAGGCAATCGAAACCACGCCCGTTTCCTCGGAAACCACAATCACCACCGTATCCGTCTCTTCGGTCAAACCGATCGCCGCGCGATGGCGCGTGCCAAGGTTGCGCGCCAAATCCTCATTCTGCGTCAGCGGAAATACGCAACCCGCTGCGGCAATCCGGTCTTCGCTGATAATCACACCGCCATCATGCAGCGGTGTGCCTGGGTAAAAAATCGAGGCCAGCAATTCCGCGCTTACCTCGCTGTTCATCAGGGTTCCGGTATCCTGAATCCCGCGCGTTCCCACCTCGCGCTCAATTGCAATCAGCGCGCCGATCTTACGCGATGCCAGCAACAGCACGGCATCAGCAATCGGATCGGTCAGCGCGCGGCGAGCCTTGCCCGCCAGAAAATTACCCTGCCGCCCGAGCCGCGCCAGCGCACGGCGAATTTCCGGCTGAAAAATCACCACCAATGCCAGAGCCAGATACACCATCAGCTTCTGCAACAACCAGTTAAGAATCAGCAAATTCGTAAAGCGGGTAATCACCATCAGAAAGGTAAAAAGAATAATCAGTCCCGTCAGAACTGCTGCACCGCGCGTTCCGCGAAAAAACTTCACGAGAAAATAGAAAACGACCGCGAGAATCAGAATCTCGATCGTCCCGTTCACTCCAGGATTTTCAATGCTGTGCANNAAAAGCCGTACCGTATCGCAAGATTCCTTTACATCGTGCACCCGCAGAATCTGCGCGCCGCGCAGAACCGCAAAGGTCGCCGTCGCCAGCGAACCTGCCAACCGCTCTGCCGGCACTTCGCGGCCGGTAATCCGTCCGATAAACCGTTTTCGACTTGCGCCGATCAACACCGGACGGCCCGAAGCCGTCAATACCGGAATCCCGTGAAGCAGTGCCAGATTATGCTCATCCGTTTTGCCGAACCCGATCCCCGGATCGAAGCAAATCTGCTCCGGCGCAACGCCCCGTTCCATCGCAAACGCCATCCGCTCCTCCAGAAAGTTCCAAACATTGGAAACCACGTCATCGTAACGCGGATTCTTCTGCATCGTTTCCGGCGTACCCTGCATATGCATCAAAACCAGTCCCGCACCGGTCTCAGCGGCGACATTCACCATCTCCGGATCAGCCAGCGCCGAAATATCGTTGATAATATCCGCGCCGGCGGCGACCGCCGCGCGGGCCACGTCCGCCTTGCGCGTATCAATTGAAATCAGCGCACCGGTTTTCTCGCGCAGTTTTCCAATCATTGGAACCGTGCGGGCAATTTCTTCCAAGGGTTGGACAGGTTGTGCGCCCGGCCGCGTCGACTCCCCGCCAATATCAATAATATCCGCCCCCTCTTCGACCATCCGCAATCCGCGCACCAACGCTTTTTCCAATGTTTGGAAACGCCCGCCGTCCGAAAACGAATCCGGCGTCACATTCAGGATGCCCATAACCAGCGTGCGCTCCGAGCAATTCACTTCTCGCCCGCGGCAGCTCCAAATGATCTGTGATTTCCCAACCATTGGAAAAAATATACCCGCAGTTTCCAGTGTTTGGAAGTTCAAGCTGTCAGATGTCCGCCAGTGGAGAGAGTTCCGCACTCCGCTCAAAAATCTTATCTGGTGTGGTTGCGGCATGAAGATCAACGTTGATTACACTCATGATTACCGCAACCGACAGCGCGTACAAAACGCCGGTTGCAATCTTCATGACTCGCGATCGCTGGACACAGTAGAACTGTACATAACAACCTGACAGCAGACCTGCCATGATAGCTAAAATGATCCATCGCACTGTTCCGTGCGTGAAAGAGGCAACCATTTTAAATGACACGACGTGGTTAAAGACGATGATAAATGACCCCATGATCATAAATGCCAGAAACGGAAGTACTTCGGCTCGGGTCATTTTCCGCTTTAATAGATAATATAATGGTTCAAAAAGAGTCTGCTTTTCAAATACATCTTGAATTTCATCCGGGGTAAACAGTCCTTTAAAATGAGCCGACGCCTTTTTGTCATAGATCCTTCGCATATTCAAAAAATGATTTAAAAGGTAGCCGAAGTTGATGAAGGTATAGACCAGTAAAGCAGGAATCGCCATGGAACAGAACCGGGGCGGAATATTTTTTAACGGAGTCAACGCTGCAAGTTCCGCAGCGACACTGGGCGACAGCAGAAAAGCCAGCCCCAGTGTTGCTAAGAGAAATTGGTACATCCAGTTACGATCCAAGCGATTGGTTATCGCGAGGGTTTTACTCTCCAGTAAATCAATGGCCTGTTCGCTATGATCGTTCATTTACTTGCCTTCCTGCGTTAATGCGTTTTTATCGCCCGCCTTTCCGCACTCTTGAGATTATAAATTTTTTAAACAATATAAAAACACCAGTCCGTAATCCACCGTATTGAAAGCCAATCGTCTGCGCTTGTATTTCCGAGCGGAGGCTTTAGCTTTGTCGGTTTGAATAAACCACCCGTCAGTCTGAAAAGTTATCTCGCACAACACCGTCGTGAAATTGCGCTGACGGTGCTGTGTGCGCTGATCACGGTGGGAATCAATCTCGTCATGCCGTACATTATGCGCCTCGGCATCGACGGGCTGACCGAAAACACACTGACGCGCGGCGAGCTGACCCGTTATGTACTGATCTATCTCGCGCTGGCTGCGCTGGCCACCTGGTTTTCGCGGCAGCTGCGCCGCCTGCCGCAAAAGATGTCGCATCAGGTGGAATACGATGTGCGCCGCGATCTGTTCGAACATCTGACCCGCCTCGATCTCGACTATTTCCGAGGTGAGCGCACCGGCGATTTAATGACCCGCATGTCGTCCGATCTGACCGTCGTGCGCAACGCGATCGGCCAGGGATTCCTGCAAGGTATTCGCACGATCATCGCCCTGCTGTTCGCCTCGATTGTGATGGCGTGGATTGCGCCGAAACTGGCGCTGCTGATTTTCGGTCTCTACCTGCCGGTCGGCTTTTTCTTTTTTCTGATTTTTAATGTGATGCGTCAGCGCCAGAAAGCCCTTCAGGAGCAGGTCTCCGAACTGTCGAATTTTGCGCAGGAAAGTTTTGCCGGCATTCGCTGCATCAAAGGCTTCGCGCTCGAAGCGCGCCGTAACAGACTGTTTGAAGCGGCGAGCCGCGACCTTTCCCGCAAAGAAATTCGCCTGCAGGCAATCCGTCAGTTTCTCTGGCCGATGATGGCGTTCTGGTTCAGCGTCGGCACGCTGCTGCTGCTTTATTTCGGAGGCAAACAGGTCGTCGCCGGAACTCTTAGTGTCGGGGGGGTTNNCTCTTAGTGTCGGGGTGGTTGTCCAGTTCCTGCAATACCTGCTTTATCTGCAATGGCCGCTACTATCGCTCAGCTGGATGCTCGGCCTCGTCCAGCGCGGAAGAGTCAGCTGGCAGCGCATTCAGGAACTGTTCGCCAGCGAACCGCAGATTGCCGACTCCGACCGGACGGATTACTCCATCCAATCTCTGGACGGCGCGCTCGACTGGCGGAATGTCTCGCTCGCAATCGGCGGTACGCCGCTGCTTCACGACATCAACCTGCATGTGCCCGCCGGCAAAACGCTCGGCATCACCGGCCCGACCGGCAGCGGCAAAACTTTGCTGGTCTCGATGGCGGCGCGCCTGACCGACCCGACCGGCGGCGACCTGCTGGTCGGCGGACATCCGGCGCAAACCATTCCGCTCGATGTACTGCGCCGACACGTCGGCTTTGCCGAACAGGAGCCGGTTTTATTTTCGCAAACCCTGGAGCACAACATCGCATTCGGACTCGACGGGCCCGATGAATCGATTGTCACCTGGGCCGCAGATGTCGCCCATCTGCGGGATGAAATCGCCGGATTTCCGGACAGCTACCNNGACCGTGCTCGGCGAGCGCGGCGTCACGCTTTCCGGAGGACAGCGGCAGCGCGCCTCCATCAGCCGCGCCGTCGCGCGCAAACCGCAGATTCTGATTCTCGACGACGTCCTCTCCGCGGTCGACACGCAGACCGAGGCGTCAATTATGCAGAAGCTTCAACCTGTTATGCAGGACCGCACCTGCCTGTTTGTCAGCCACCGCATTTCAACGCTGCGCTATACCGACGAAATCATTGTGATCGAAGAGGGACGCATCACGCAGCGCGGCACGCACGACGAACTGGTTGCCCGGTCCGGCTACTATGCCGAACTGAACCACCTGCAGCAGATTCAGCAGCGGCTGGAGGAAGACGAATGAGCACGCCCGCTCCAAAATCCGGACTGGCCGGGCGCCTGCTGCGCTACGCCCTGCCGTACTGGCCGTGGCTGTTGCTTGCGCTCGCACTGGTTCTTTCCGTCTCCGCCTCCGTCAACTATCTGCCGGTACTGATCAAGCACCTGATCGACAGCTGCCTGCTCGACACCGCCGCCCCGGCCGCAACCCGGATCGATCTGCTGGGGAAAATCAGCCTCACCTATCTGGGCATTGCACTGGCCGGGTATATTCTGCGCTACGGACAGGGACTGCTCACCGCGTGGATCGGGCAGCGGATTGTCTACGACCNNTGATGTATTCCGCAAAGTCCTGCGCATGCAACAGACGTGGTTCGACCGCACACCGGTCGGCACCCTGCTCACCCGCGTCACCTCCGATATTGAGCGGCTGCAGGCGTTCGTCACCGACGGCGTTGCCGGAACCGTCGCCGACCTCTTCATGCTCGTCGGTATTCTGGGCTACATGTTCCTCATCAGCCCGCGTCTCGCCGCCGTGCTCTGCCTGCTGCTCCCGCCGCTCTTCGCCCTGCTCTTTCTGGTGAACCATAAACTGCGCAACGCCAACCGGATGATCCGCAAGCGGCAGGCCGCGCTTAACGCACTGACGCAGGAAGACATCACCGGCATTACCACCATTCAGCTGTTCAACCGCGAGCCCGCCGCGCGCAAAGAATTCGACGACCGTAACGACGACCTGCGGCAGGCTTACTTTGAAGAAGTCCGCTGGTTCAGCATCTACTTCCCCGTCATCGAAACCGGGCAGGCCGTCACCGTCGCCGTCATCCTGGCGGCCGGCGGCTTCTGGCTGCTGACGGGCGGCAACCCGCTGACCGCCGGGGCGCTGATTGCCTTCATCGCCTACATCCGCGACTTTTTCGGCCCGCTCGGCTCGCTCTCCGACAAAGACGGCTCTTTCCAG
>DINM01000084.1:390-12013 GCA_002423675.1 Verrucomicrobia bacterium UBA5540 | reverse complement strand
CAGTAACGTTGGGTGAGAACCCTGCGGGAAAGACCCACGGTTTTATGAAAAAAATATTTGATTTATCAGAGTGCAGTTGGACTGTCGCTGGAACAGTCCCTTACGCTTGGAAACTACGAACTTCTATGGAGTTGGGTATTGGGCTGACTGCGGAAATTTCGGCTGTACCAGCAACTGTCCCGGGATCCGTGCAGAAGGCCTTATATGCAGCGGGTATTATACCGGACTGGAACTACGGGTTGAACTGCAGGGCATGTGAATGGATCGAGAACCGGCAGTGGATTTTTGAAACCGTTCTGTTGAATGGGCTCGCTGAGCCGGGACATCGCTATGTATTGCATTGTATGGGGCTGGATCATGCAGGGTTGGTTCTGGTCAATGGGCGCGAGGCGGGCTCGTTTGAGAGTGCATTTTTCCCGTACCGGTTTGATATTACTGAACATTTAAATTTTGCCGGAGAAAACCGGATTCAAATCTTGTTTGATGTGCCGCCCCGTTATCAGGGACNNATGGGTTATACCTCAAAATGCACAGCGCAGAAACCCCGCTTCTACTATGGCTGGGACTGGATGCCGCGCATGGTTCAAGTCGGCATTTGGGATAAAATTTTTATTGAGAAGTCGAGCGCCGCCGTTTTTGAGTCGGTTTCTGCATATGCTGATGCTTCAACGCTGACAGTGCGGGGCAGAATTTCCGGAGAAGCTGATCTTCTTCGTGTGACAGTGTATGATGGTGATGAGACGCTGATTCAAAAAGATATTTCGCCGGGAGCCTCCTTCTCAGAGACGCTCCTTGAGCTTCATGTCGAAAAATGGTGGCCGAACGGGATGGGCAGTCAGAAACTGTATACGGTTTCCTGTGAGCTGCGTGATGCCGCCGGCCGCGTATTGGATTGTTGGAGTAAACGAGTCGGATTTCGGACAGTGGAGTGGATTTCTTGTGAGGGTGCTCCCAAAGATGCGGATCCATGGATATGCGTGGTTAACGGTAAGCCTGTATTTCTTCAAGGGGTCAACTGGACTCCGGTGCTCCCGAATTTTGCAGATACGGTGCCTGAGCAGTACGAACATCTGATCGGCCTTTACCGTGAGATGGGGTGTAATATTCTTCGCGTATGGGGCGGTGCCGCACTGGAAAAAGAGCTTTTCTATGATCTGTGTGACGAAGCGGGGTTGCTGCTTTGGCAGGAGTTTCCTCTATCTTCTTCCGGCACGGAAAGTATTCCTCCGTCGGACGAGTACAGCTTAGAATTGTTTTCAAAGGCCGCGCGTAGCTATGTCGAAAGATTGCAACATCATCCTTCCATGATGCTTTGGGGCGGTGGAAATGAGCTGAGTATATATCGAGGAACAAAGACCCCATGTGATGGAACAGAGCCGCTTCTTCAAATGTTTAGAGCACTGGTAGAAGAGTTGGATCCGACCCGTCGTTTTGTGACAACCTCTCCGTCCGGACCGGTGTTTTTTGCGCAAGAAAAGAATTTCGGCAAGGGGTTGCACTGGGATGTGCATGGGCCGTGGAAGAATCATTATGATGATTTATCAGGATGGGAAAAATACTGGGCAACTGATGACGCGTTGCTTCGGTCAGAAACCGGCGCGGCCGGTTGCAGTCCCGCAGAATTAATCCGGAAATATTCGGGAGGACTATGTCCTGTTCCAGCATCAAATGATAATCCGCTTTGGCGGCGTACGTCCTGGTGGACGGATGGGGATGTATTTTTGAAAAACTTCGGCCGGGAGCCGAACTCGCTGGAAGAATTTACCGATTGGAGCGCAAACTATCAGAGCCGGCAGTTGAGTGTGGCAGCACGCAGATGTAAAGAGCGTTTCCCGCGTTGCGGCGGCTTTCTTGTCTGGATGGGGCACGACGCTTTTCCTTGTTCGGCAAACACGTCAATCATCGATTTTGATCGAAATCCCAAGCCTGCATTTTTTGTATTGAAAGAAATTTTTTGCGCAGAACAGGGATAATGACGCAAGAAGTAGGGGCCATTGTTGTGGCAGGGCACATCTGTCTCGATATTGTTCCTAAAAGAGAGAAGATCCCAAGCTTTGGACGCCTCCCGGTTCCGGGTGTGCCGGCGAAAATCGGGGGCGGGTCACTGGTAACCGGCGGCACTGTAGCCTACACCGGTATCGCCCTGCGTAAGCTCGGATTGCTAGTTTTACAAATGGCTGTTCGATCTGAACTCACTCTAGAACACTTTCGCTTTGACTCGTCGTATATTGCAAATTGAATACAAGGCCATCGAGGCGCCTGCGATACGTATCGCAGGCATCTCGCCCTCTTGGTTACGACAAATCAAATAGAATATACTCTAATGCGGACCAACATGCCATTTCCGCGGGGAAAATCCGATCAGACCCAGACTGAGCACACATTGTTTTAAATCTGACCTTTCTGGGAGTTAAGTGCCAGCCCTGTTAAGCGGGCGTGAAGAGACCTCTTAACGAGGTAATCGGCTGCGGCCTTTGCGTAAATTTGACTTTTAAGGCGAGCCGTCTTCATCGTTCTGTTTCTTTCTGAAGTAATGATTATCAAGTGGAACTCATTGAATTTCAGCACATAGAGTAAGAACGATTTTTAACTTGGATGTTCGGGTTTAATAAATGGCGGAAAGAAAAATGAAAAAATGAATTGACATATCGTTATAACTGATATAAAAGGTCTGTTACAAATGTCCACTCGCCCCCACCAATTTAAAATAATTTTGTGCCGAACCGGATCCTCTTGGGTTTTTAAACCGGCACGTCTGATCTCTACAGAAACAAACCCCAAACCAGGAGGAGATCATGAAGAAGGTGTACGGTTGGATTGCTGGCAAGCCCGGTTATAAATTCATTACGACGGCAATCTGCCTATTTGTCGTGCTACGGCCCGTGCAGGCTGCACAGTATTCGGTGTTTGATCCGCAGGTTAGCCACTACAAGATCCACGATGGTGAAACAAATACCTGCGGACCAAACAGCGAGACGCTGCTCTACAATCATATGGTCAGCGCCGCATATTATGACGGGGAGTGGATTGCTCTGTGGAATGCGCATGTGAATTCGATGGAGTCTGAGACCAACAATCTAATTTACATGAGTACAACGGTGGGCGGTTCTTTGACTGACTGGACAGATGCGGTGGTGGCATTCAGTGACAGTGGCCAGAGTAGCAACCCAGTCGATGTTCCCTATTTGGCCGGGATTCGCCAATGGCAGCCCGAATTAATCACGGTTGGATCGGAGTTGTGGTGTTTTTGGAATATTACCGGTGGCGGCGGTGGCGCAAACAGCTACAGCGCTTGGTTTTCAAAGAAGACTTCGTCAGCTTCCAAATGGATCAATACAAAAATGCAGTTTAATGGTAATGTACGACCTGTAATTGACGGCAAAACCTATTTCGTGAATCCCGCCGGATTACCGATTAAGATGTCAAACGGCAAAATCCTCGTTCCGGCAGTTTTGATGGAATATCCAAGTCTTACTAACCATTTGTTTGCAGGAATTTGTGTAGAGGCAGACGGTTCTTCATGGGTACTGGGTACTCCGGTCCCGACGCCGGCCCCGGATGGTTATGAAATCGCAGTGTATGAAATTGCTGACGGACGGATCATGATGATGATGCGATACGCAGAAAGCGGGGGGGCCCCGTCGACTGTTATGCACTGGGCGGAAAGTTCGGACTATGGGCAGACATGGAGTTCAAGCGATTATGTCGGTTTGGAAATGGCTCCGGCGGGTGGCTCGGTCTGCGAAGCGAATGGCCGGTTTGTTGCCAATTATACCGATAATCCCGATCGATACGGTGCAGCTCTGTTCTTCTCACGCAGCGGAGATCCGCAGTCGTTCGTTCCGGGCAGTTGTCTGACCGGCCCGAACTATTATCAGATTGGACATCCGCTTTCGGTGTTGCATAGCAATAAGCTGTATACCGTCTATTCTCAGGGAGTGCAAAGTTCTTCACAGGATTATGGTCGCCATATCTGGATGTCGGTGAGCGATGTTCCTTCAGCGACAAACTATTATATCTATCCGAGGTCATTGCAGTCTGAGCGTCCGGATATCTGTGAGGATGCGGTGCGTTTTGATGGAGAACAAGTTGCGCCGTGTTCTGCGCCGTTAAGTATAGGGAATGGTGATTTGAGCCTTGGGTTCCGGGTCACACCGCGAGGGAAGGGCACTCTGATTGACGCCCGCTCCAGCTCTCCTGCGTTTTTGGTCACGCTGGCATATGAAGGCAGCGATCAATTCGGTATTACACTTGACTGGAACGGTGTAAAGTATACGCCTAGCCTAACCTTTCCCAAAGGATACAGCAGTTATATTGGAATGAGTATTGATAATGGGAATCATATTGTTTTCTGTGTGAAAAACGGAGCCTCCGGAGAAATCGATTATCAAACGCTATCGATGGCTGCACAGGGCGCGGTCACGATGGCCTCTAATCTGAAGCCTCAGTTTGGGATGGCCATGTCGTCTTCTGCGGTGAATGCATACTACGGCCTAATAGACGATGCATGGGTGTATACCCGTACGATCAGCACGGCAGAACAGGCAGATCTTGCCGCCGGTACGACGCCTTCGTCCGAGCTGTTTACCCGCTTAAACAGCGACACGCTGGAGACTTCGGCATTTAATCTGAAAACCGAGGAAGCGCTGGTGGACACTACATACGCGTATAATATCAAACGAATTGTCGGACAGGGTTCGGCCGGCATAGAAGCAGATGCCTTTGATTTTTCCAAGGGTGATATGGTTAAATATGACTTTAGCTACAAAGGAAACATTCCTGCGTCTAATATTATTCTTTTTACCTTGGGCGATGCACAAAACCCCTTGCGGGTTGAACTGACAAGTGGCGGTCTTGTACAGGTTCGCACTGCAAGTATTACCAATACGCTTTGCACACACATCACGAATGACTGGAATTTGGTCAGTGTATGTGCCAAACCGGATCTTGTAGATGTATTTTGCAACGGTGGCGAGGTGGTCGTTAAAGACAATTTCAATCCCCGTGCATTTTTAGGACAGGGGTATTATGAGCAGGGAATGAGCGATAGTCCTACCTTCCTATTAGATATAAATGATCTTTCTACGACCGTTACGCCATTCTATGCATCGTCGGAAATCTATTTGCCCTTCGATGGAACCGATACCGGGATCAGCTCTTTGCCGTGGAAGAATGCCGGAATTTGCGGGCAGGGCGAATCTCCAACGCTGGTGGGAACGCTAAGTGCACCTACGGCAACCATTGTTGCTGGCGGAGGAGTCAAGGGAGATGCCTTTGATCTTTCATCGGCAACTGTTTTGAACCCGGCAAACACCTATCTCTGGGGGAATGGGGGTTCGGGAGTAACCGCTTTGGAAGCCAGCTTGAATGGTGCTGCGTCCCTGAGTGGAAGCATGTGGATCAGACATCCCGTGACACCCAATCTCAGCCGGTTGTTTACCTTGGGAACAATACAACTGCTGCTGAAGTCAACCGGGGCGATTTCCATGACGATTGACGGAGCAAATTGGCATGATACTGCCGCGGGAACGATTCCAGTGGGCGCATGGAAATTTGTCGCTTTCAGTTACGATAGCGAAGGCGGGACGGGTAATCTTAAGATATTTGTAGGGGATTCCTGGACGACAAATCTCATATTGGTCGGGAATTTCACCGATGCAGCCGGATCGCTTGGAACGAACCAATGCCTTACGATCGGTAATAATATTTTGACAGGAAGCCGCCCATACCCGGGGAAAATCGATGAGTTTCGTTTCTGGCCGAACTGTATTTTGTCAGAGGATGATTTTAAGACAGTGCGTGATTTGGATCTGGAGTAATAAAACAACACTTACAGTAACGTTGGGTGAGAACCCTCGGGAAAAAGATCCACGGTTTTCGGCAAGGGAGCAACACCCAATTCGAGTATCACAATGCTTAACACGAAACGAAGGTATACGTTGAAAAAAATGATAAAAGCATCCATATTTTTGGCTTTATCCATGTTTTGGACAATTGCCGTTGCAGATACATTGAAATTGGGCGCGCCGTTCTCCGATCACATGGTATTGCAGTGCGACAAGCCGGTTGTTATTTGGGGCTCAGCCGAACCCGGAAGCGCCATTACCGTAATGCTCGGCGAAGAGTGTCTGGAATGTACTGCAGATGAAAAAGGAAAATGGAAGGCCTCGCTTTCCGTGAGGGAGGCCTCTTTTTCTCCAATTACTCTACGGGTCAGTGCCGGAACTCAGGAAAAGATATGCTCGGACATTTTGGTTGGGGAGGTTTGGTATTGCTCTGGGCAGTCCAATATGGGCCGGAGGCTAAAAGACACCACAGATGCAAGAGCCTACGCCGCGCAGGCGAATCTCCCATATGTGCGCTTTGCCGAAATCCCTCAGATTTCCGCTAATACGCCGCAAGACGATATAAAAACCGCTTGGCGAATATGGACGCCTGGGAGTGTTCTGAGTCTCTCCGGAACCGCCTTTCATTTCGGGAAGAAGCTGGTGGAAGAAATCAATACGCCGGTTGGTCTGATCAGTTGCTCTTGGGGAGGCTCCAAAATTCAGGCATGGGTTCCGTATGAATATTTTGAAAAAGATCCTGCCTGTACAGCGGTTATGAACAGATTGGAGCAAACCGCGGAAAAATACGCCAGTGATCTTAAGCGTTGGAAAGCGACCGGTAGCCAAGGCGAACCGCCTAAAGATGGCAGTCTCAATCCGAAGTATATTCCTTGCGGGATGGACAATGGAATGACCTGCCCGCTGCAACCTTTTGCCATTCGCGGTGCAATCTGGTATCAGGGAGAAAGTGATGCCGGATCCGTTGAAGAATACCGCACGCTTTTTACTTCGCTTGTTGCCTCTTGGCGCGACCGTTGGAACGATCCTGCGCTTCCTGTTTATTATGTACAGTTGCCCAATTTTATTACGCAACCTTCGTGGGCTCCTTTTCGTCAAATGCAGCTCGAACTGCTTGATGCCATTCCGAATATCGGAATGGCTGTTACCATTGATATTGGCGATCCGAATAATATTCATCCCGGAAATAAATATGATGTTGGACAGCGTCTTGCCCGGTTGGCGCTTTATCACACCTACAGGAAAACAGACATTTGTCCGTCCGGACCGCTGCCGGCAAAGGCCGTGCTCAGAGGGAACCGGGTTCTACTTTCATGGAAATGGGTGTGCGGCGGACTTAAAGCCCGGGATGGCAAAAACGCCGTTCTCGCTTTTGAACTGGCGGGAGAAGGTGGAAGGTTTTATCCTGCCGAAGCGAAAATTATCAGTTCAGACACAGTAGAGATATGCTGTGCCGCCGTTGAGTCGCCGACTCAACTTCGCTACGCGCATGATGCAAATCCGACAGTAAATCTCGTTAATAGCGAGAACTTGCCTGCGTCACCTTGCGAACTCTGGATCAAAAATTAACCACGCCTTTCTTTTTTGCCAGCGGAATAGCGCACAGACAGTACGCGGAGGAGTGAGCATTGAGGCGTGGGTGCTGATCGTGCTTTTTCAAGATACGGAGATCTGCAGAAGGATGCGGCTGTGGTTGGCGATCTGGAAGTGCGATTCTTTCCCCCATATGAAGCAACCCCGGTTTGACGGACACTCAGAAAGGAAATCCTAACATAAAAACTGGATCCATGACTGGGGCAGGTCAACCTGTTGCCTGAGTTTTGCTGAGAAAGTTCATCCATCAGACGGGCGCAAAAATCACACCTCAAAAAATGGGGAATTTCCTGATTATATTTTGTTGACATCAGTAATTAAGATATGATAAAGCGTTTAATCGTCGTGTGGGAATTTCTCCCCTCAACAAACGTAATAAGCGGCTTGAAGCAAAATCTGCTTATGAAATAGATCAGACGAAAAAAGGAGATGTCTATGAAGAACACAGTAGTAGGAAGAATGTGCAGTCTCTCACTTGTCCTGTGTTTATCCATGACAAGCAGTGGATTCCTCGTAGTTCTGTCTGCGAATGCAGAGGATAATGGAACGCGTTTTTATAAGTGGATGGGTGCTCAAACAGAGTTTCCGATAGGTGCATGGTGCTATGTTTCCGGACAAACCCAGAACCAAGCATGGTTTGACACATATAAAGCTGCAAATCTGAATGTCATTCAGGCCAATGTAAACCAACTTGTGTACACAAAAGCTGCTGGGCTGAATGTGGCTGTAGGAACGTGGGATAATTACATGTGGGACTATAACGACTACGATCCCTCTAAAACAGCTGCTCTTACAAACGCTATTGCTTTGGCGAATAATCCCTCAAACCGAATTACGATTTTTTTAATCAAAGATGACTTGCCAGCGTACAAAGCTCCTTATACTAGTTACTATAGTCAATATGATGCATTGAATCATATAATCAACGCGCATATTTATCCTAACACTCCCAGCAACGTAATGGTTCAGACGGACTTCCTTCCCATTTGGAGTGAATTAGGTCAGCCCTACTGGCCTCTGATGGATACAATTCTTTCGAATGTTAATTCTAGCGCGATCGCTCACTGTAACTATCCTGTACTGAGAGACCCGTTACCCCAAGGCTCCACAAGTACGAACTATTTTGAACAACTGGAAGGGTTTCGTGACAGAACCCGTGGCGGCTTGGGTGATCCCGCTAAATCACCTGGCTTGTTTGCACTGGTCAGCCTTGTCAGCTACAGCGGCGGAAGTTACCCTAACCGACAGGCCAGCGTTTCGGATGCACGCTGGCAGGTATTTTGCCAGTTGGCGTATGGAGCCAAAGGACTCTGGTGGTATAATTATCAAAGAAAACCTTCGGGCATGGAAGCCTTCGGCGATGGATATGTTGATATAAACGGGAACAAAACGACTCTGTATGCCATGTGTAGCAATATCAATTATAAAGTTCGGAACTGGGGTATGGTGCTCAAAAACCCAAACCTTACACCTACCGCAGTTTCATTTATCCCTAACTCTCAGAGTGGGCCACCCGCTGGAGTTGATACCTATCAGTACGGGGATGCGGGCGGCTATTTTGACGTGATAAGCGCTGACGGGGGAGTCTGCATATCGAAATTTGATTTTGCATGGGACAGCGACTGGCATTACGTTATGGTGGTCAACATGCAGCATGGGGGAGATTACTATAATCAAAATAACTTTACACGAACAGTAACCTGCCGTTTCGCAAAAAGACTGCTGACCAAAGGATATGTGAATGACGATAATGGAGTAATTACCAGCCTAAATCTGCCTTCTGCCATAAAGAATTGGTATACAGTTAATTTCACGATTCCCGGCGGGGATGCTAGGTTATTCGCTCTGAAAAAGCGTGGAGAAAAAGTATGGTTGAATTTCGAAGACCTTACCGTTGCGGACAGATCCGGATACGACCATCCCACCACAATAAACGGCGGCTATTACAGTACGATAAGGGAAGAAGGAGAATACTCATATTACTTCAACGGCTCGAACGCCTATGCTGAAGTCGCCGATCACTCGGATATTGACATTGGTACGACCGATTTTGGCATTTCCCTCCGGTTCCGTCGCGACGCAAACTCCGCCGGGAACCTGCGTATTCTTTCAAAAGGAGCAGTGAGCGACACAGACAAAGGCTATTGTATCTGGAGCTCTGATAACAGCGTAACCTTTGCCCTGTGTGACGGCACCAATCGTCTGACCGTGTCAGGCGCTCATCTCGGCACCAATGTGTGGAATAAGCTTGCGGTAAACATTGATCGCAGTGCCAACATGGTGCTTTACGTAAACGGCACAAACGTTGCCCAGACAGATATTTCTGGCTGGCTGAACAAAGACTTGAGCAACACACGGAATCTGGATGTTGGGAGAGCTCCTGGATGTGCATATTTCGAAGGGCGTCTTGACGATGTTGCCCTATTTAAACGCGTCCTCTCTCAGGAGGAAATTGCCCCGTAAGGGAAATCCTGGACTTGTCAGCGACCTTCGCCAAGCATGGGTGCAACGGAGCTGTTGCATTATTGATGCACAAAGTTTGAAAAATACCGACTTTGTGCATCAATTTGTGCACAGAAGAAAGATGTGTATCGGCAACCCGCGAGGACAAATAAAAGAATTTATAAATTGACACGGAGCATTATCGTTGATAAAACGATTAATCTAATAGGGGAGTTGTAGTCACAACTCAGGAGCAGTGCCGCCCAACAGGGAAGTTGGTTATAGGTTTGGCGGCAGATAAGTGACAGGTAAGGTAAAACTAAGGAGACAGTATGAAGAAGGTAAAGTGCATCGTTTCACTGGCGGCCATGATGATGGGCGCTTCTGTTTCGGCGGAATTAATTGCGGCGGATTCGTTTTCTACCGATTCCGCTTATATAAACAATATACGGCTAGCTATTGCTCCCAACTGGACCAATGTGGTTGGGACAACCGGGTTTGCTGGTACACAATGGGATTATAGTACGTATCAGATTATGCCGCGCAGTTATGCCACACTGACTCACGCTGCGGTAACGGGTAGCCCGTCAGGGACGGGAACTGCGTTGCTTCGTCCGGCAGTTTCCGTAGACGTTCGGACATCCCGTCCGTTGAGTTCTGTTCCGAGCGGTTCGACCTTTTACATGAGCGGGTTGGTTTTAGTGGGCAGTTTGGCGAATCTGAATAATGAACAATCTGTCACTATGGGGTTGTCGGCCCGCCTTACTTCTGGTCCGACGATTTCATCGGGGGTGCATTTTGGTGTGACCAAAGACAGTTTCGGGAATCTTTATCTGGCTGCATTTGCAGGCGGCAATACCTACACTATTGGCGATGCATTAACAAGTGATCGGGCAATACAAACGCAGATGATTGTTCTTGAGTTGGATATGGCTGCCGGCAACGACGCCCTGAAGGTATGGGCTCTTGAGCAGGGCGCGACGGATTTGACGGCTAGTGCATCGATCACAATATCGAATGTCGATATCGGCGAGCTTTCAGAGTTAAGCTATTTTGCTATTCAGGCATTTAGCAGCGGAAGTACGCCAACCGGCGTAAAAATGGATGAGTTCCGTGTTGGGACCACCCTCAACGATGTGACTTCAGCGATTCCTGAACCGGCCACGATCAGCATGCTCGGACTTGGAGCTCTGCTGACGATGTTAGGTCGCCATAAGTTTCGAAGTTAAATCGGTTGTGTGGACGAAAATCCAGCGATGTGTCGCTGGATTTTCGTTTTTAAATTTCCAACCGATGCAGTCCATTTGTTCTAGGGTTGCCCAGAGTGACGTTGTTGCATGTTGTGGAATAGATATTTTACCTAATAACATGTATTTCCCTGTTTGGGGCATTTCGAAGTAGTGCGACGACATTTATACACAACGGAAAAATTTGCGAGTAGGCAGGATAATGGATTTCACCCATCACGATCATAAAAGCTAATCACAAGAAGAGCTGTAGGCGCAACTCAGGAGTGCTACCGCCCAGCAGGGAAGTTGATTATAGGTTTTTGCGGTAGGCAAGTGACAGGCAAAACTAAGGAGACAGTATGAAGAAGGTAAAGTGCGTCGTTTCACTGGCGGCCATAATGATGGGCGTTTCTGTTTCGGCGGAATTAATTGCGGCGGATTCATTTTCTACCGACTCTGCCTATGTAAACAATATACGGCTAGCTGTTAATCCCAACTGGACCAATGTGGTTG
>DINM01000084.1:0-308 GCA_002423675.1 Verrucomicrobia bacterium UBA5540 | reverse complement strand
TTTGCAGGCGGCAATACCTACACCATTGGCGATGCATTAACAAGCGGTCGGGCGGCAGAAACACAGATGATTGTCGTTAAACTGGATGTGGCGTCCGGCAATGACACCCTGAAGGTTTGGGTTCTTGAACAGGGTGAAACCAAGCTGATGACGGGCAATCCGTCAATTGAAATATCGGATATTGACGTCGGCGATCTTTCGAACCTGAGCTATTTTTCCCTTCAGGTGTTTAGCCGTACGGAGATCTCGCCTATCGGCGTAAAAATGGATGAGTTCCGTTTTGGAACCACCCTCAAAGATGTGACTTC
>DINM01000137.1:1300-28012 GCA_002423675.1 Verrucomicrobia bacterium UBA5540 | reverse complement strand
GGATAATTTTTGCCCCGTTGGAAATGTAGAAAAACAGGATGTCGAGAAATTCAAACAGCACGTCGGGATTGGCGAAGTTGAGGTCGATCTGGTCGTCGCTGAAGGTGGTCCAGAGATATTTTTCGGTGCCGTTCCAGCGGACAGGGGTGAGCAGCGGGAGGCTGCGCGGACGGACGACGGCGGAGAGATCCGTCTTTGGGTCGATTTCGATGAAGTAGCTGCGGTACGGCGCAATGCCGGAAATATAGTTTTTAAACCAGAGGCTTCGGCGCGAGACGTGGTTGAGGACGAGGTCGAACATGAGATTGAAACGACGCCCGAGCTCGGTGATGTGAGTCCATTTTCCGTAGTCGCGATGCACCTGGCGGTAGTCTGTGATGGAAAAGCCGTCGTCGGATGACCACGGAAAGAACGGAAGAATGTGGATGGTACTGAAAATTTCGTCGAGATACCGGTCGGCAAACAGGCGCAGGGTGACGAGCGGTCTTTCTCCATCGCGGAGGAGGGTGTCGGCGTAGGTGATGAGCACGGCGGTTTTTTCGTCCCAGAGCGAGGCGTCCGGGGCGGAGCCGTAGCCGACGCCGTAACGACCGGTCATGGTGACGAGCCGCTCAATGCACTGGCCGGCGCGCTGCGGGCCGTAGAGGCGGTTGAAGCGTCCGCGCATTTTTTCGAGCCGTTCGGTTGAAAGCGATTTAATGAGCATCAGTCGAGTCCGGTTATGTTGGTGATGAGCGTGCGCAGACGGCGGCGCAGCAGCGGATAGCTGAAGAAGCGGCGGGCGACGGCATAGTTGTGTTCGACGGTCTGTTTGCGGTAGTCCGGCTCTTCGAGCAGCCGCCGAACCTCTTCGATAACCTGTTTTGTCAGATAACCGTCCATAAGGGGTACACGGAAACCTTTCGGTTCGATGTCGCGCGCAAAAATGGAGTAGCGGTTGATGAGAATCGGCAGGCGGAAATAAACCGCTTCAAGGAAGGCGTTGCCGAATCCTTCGTAAAGACTGGGGTAGGTGACAAAGTCCACATGCGGATAAAGATCCCATAGCGTATAAATTTTTTCACCCGCTGTATTGGTCTTGCGCAGATCGCCGATGCGGTCGGAGATGAAACGCAGATCGACACCGGAGCTGGCGGCCAGATCGGAGAGCATGTTGAGATATTCATATCCTTCGTCGCCGGCCGCGTGCGAGATGACCAGCTTATATTTTGGATTCTTCAGCTCCTCGACCAGTTTGATAGAGTGTTCGATCCCTTTGCGCGGCACGATGCGTGTCGGTTGCAGGATGATGATATCGTCCGGTGCAAAGCCGAGTTCCGTGCGGATGTCTTTGGTGTAGTCATCGGGCTGCGGCGCGGGGATTTCAAAATCAAAGACATTTGGTACGAGCAGCGACGGAAGGCCTTTACGCCACGCCAGCTCCTCCTGCGCCGCTTCATTGATGACCACATGCTGGATATTGCTGCCGCGCGGCGGAAAGGCGAGATCGAGATAATCGCTGACCGCATTGACGGAGAAGCGGATGCGTTCCCAGTAAAAGTCGTGATGGTGCGCAATGGCGGGCATCCGTGTTTCCGCCAGAAATTCCGTGAGCGCCACGCCGAGCGGAATATGCATAGGAATCGTCAGCGCGTTTTGCACCACCAGAATGGAGAGATCAAAGCGTTCTTTGAAATCGTAAAGCGTGGCCTTGAGATAGCTGGCCATATCGCGGATGCGGCGGCTGACCAGCGGGTCGCGCTGATGCTGCCCCCAGATCCGCTCATTGATCCAGACATTCTCCGGATGTTCGAAGTGCGCTTCCGGAACGCAATAGCTGGATGCCGAGTCGCGGTCGAGCAGTCCGGCATACCAGAACGAGGTGTGTTCATAATCCCACAGCACTTCCGCCCACTTGGCACTTTCCAGCGTAACACCGTCGGTGCCGGCAAATCGTGTTGATACAAATCCAATCCGTTCGCTCATGACGCAAGAATAATGCGGAATAAAAATATGAGAAGGATCAAAACCGGTTTTGTTTCGGATATCTCCGCGGAGCTTGCCGGAGAGAGCTTTTTGCTTTATAGGTAGACGCCTCCGGAGAGAACACATGAAGACAAAACACCTTAGTATTGAAGAAATCGTCGCCGATCTGCCGGCAATCCGCGAGGCGTGTGTGTCGTTGCGCGAAACGCTGCTGGCCAATCTCGTTATGATCGGAGAAATTCCCGCGCCGACTTTCAGTGAAGAGGCCCGCGTCAATTTTCTGCTCCAGCGTTTCAGCGAATGCGGACTCACCAGCACCTCCTCCGACGAGTGCGGTAATGGATTCGGCATGATTGCCGGGAAAGACCGGGAACGGAATATTCTGCTGCTGGCACATGCCGATACGGTTTTTTCTGAGCGGCGCGATCACACCGTATCGGTTCATGCTCAGCACATCCACGGGCCGGGCATCGCCGACAACAGCCTCGGGCTGGCCGTGCTGGCGACGCTACCGACCCTGCTCGACAAGCTTGGCCTGGAACTGAACTCGGGTCTCGTGCTGATGGCCGCCGCGCGCAGCCTCGGGCGCGGCGACCTCGAAGGCATCCGGTTCTTCCTTGATAACAATAAAATGCCGATCACTGCGGGCATCTGTGTCGAAGGTGTTCAGCTCGGGCGTCTCAGCTATGCCTCCGCCGGTATGCTGCGCGGCGAAATCACCTGCCGCGTTCCCGAAGAATACGACTGGATCCGTCGAGGAACCACCGGAGCCATTCTGGTTGTCAACGAAGTCATCAACCGCATTCTCGGCATTCCGCTTCCGCGCCGGCCGCAAACCTCGATTGTGCTCGGTTCGCTTGAAGCCGGCGCAGGCTTCAATATTATTCCCACCGAAGCGGTCCTGCGGTTTGAAGTCCGCAGCGAATCGGCGGATATCGTCCGGCAGATCGCTTCGGAGCTGGACGACATCATCGAAGATGTCACCTCGCAGACGGGTGCCGAAGTCACACTCGACGTCATCGCCCGCCGTGAACCGGCCGGACTCTCAATCGGCCATCCGCTCGTCAAACAGACGCGCGAAATCATGAGCGCGCTCGAACTGCGCCCGCATATCACGCCGAGTATTTCTGAACTTTCCACCCTGATNNGGTATGACCGACGGTGAGCACCTGCACGAACAGCGTGAAACCATCTTGCTCGAACCCATGTTCACCGGCCTCACCCAGCTCGTCGCCGTGCTGCTGGCCATCGATGGAGGATTTTGTGATGAACCTGAATGAATGGATTCAAAAAAACACCTTTCACCACGGGCAGTTCTGGGATTTAAAACAGCTGATTGAGGAGAAAGAAAAACAGGGACTCACCATCTCGCTTTGCCTGCCGACGCTCAACGAAGCCAAAACCATCGGCAAAGAAATCATCCTCTTCAAATCCGAACTCATGGACCGCTATCCGCTGATCGACGAAATCGCCGTCATCGATTCCGGCTCCACCGACGACACGCGCGAAATCGCCGCCGCCTTCGGTGCCGACGTTTATCTCTCTTCCGAAATTCTTCCGCAATACGGCGAGAAAAAAGGGAAGGGCGAAAACCTTTGGAAGGCCGTCTATCAACTCAAGGGCGACATCATCTGCTACGTCGATGCCGACATCGCCAACATCCATCCGCGCTTCGCCTACGGCCTTATCGCGCCGCTTATCTACCACCCCGAGATGAAATACATCAAAGCCTTCTACGACCGGCCGCTCGCCTTTTCGCAGGGCGTGCGCCCCTCCGGCGGCGGACGCGTCACCGAAATTCTCGTGCGCCCGCTCTTCTCGCTTTTCTATCCCGANNTCAGCCGCTCTCCGGCGAATACGCCGTGCGCCGCGAAGTCCTCGAACAGATCCCATTTCCCATCGGCTACGGCGTCGAAACGTCTCATATTCTCGACGTCTATAAAAAATGGGGACTCGAGGCCTTCGGTCAAACCGACCTCGACCAGCGCGTTCACCGCAATCAGGAAACGCTCAGCCTCGGAAAAATGGCCTTTGGAATTCTGCGCACTTTCCTCGCCCGCTCGCAGGCCAAGGGAATGAAAATTGATATGGAACAGGTCTCTTCCGTCATGCGGCAGTTTCAGGCGCACGACGACAAATACGAGCAGACCTTGTTTGAGATCGTCGAAGAAGAACGCCCGCCCATGATCACCATCCCCGAATATCGCGAAAAATTCGGACGTTAAATCATCCTGGTGAGCTGGCGCAGGTCGTCAATCACCGCGGTCGGCTTCAGTTTTTTGCAGCGGCTGTCCTGTTCGCGCAGACGAAGCGACCGTTTGTCGCCCGCAAAGAGAACCGTTTGGCATCCGGCCTGTGTCGCCGTCCAGATATCATTCAGCATATCGTTGCCGACGTAGAGCGTTTTGCTCAAATCCACCGATTTTTCCAAACCTTGGAAAAGCTGGATGTCCGGCTTGGCGCGCAGCTCCTCGTACGACCAGACGCAAAGTGCCGGATCAAATCCAAGTTCTTCGACCGGTTTACCGAACAGCGCGTGCATCGTCAGCGGCGTATAAAACTGCGCATTGGAAACAATGCCGAGCCGGATGCCGCGTTCATGCAGTTGTTGAATCGTCTCTTTTGCGCCGGGCATCGGCCAGGTTGGATTCACGCGGCATTCATACTCTACCGACAGGTGCAGAATTTTTCTGTCATCGTCATTCGTCTTCAGAATTTCCAAGCTCTGGAATTTCTGGATGATATTTTTCCAAACCTTGGAAATTTCGACTTCCGGAAATTCAAAACCGTTTTCCCGCGCGGCTTTGTGCCATTGCTGAACTTCTTCTTTCAGCATCGCCGGGCCGAGTTCGCCCGCGCGTTCCAGATCTCCTTCGTAACTGGCCGCTCGCAGCGATTGCCTTAATGCTTCCGCGCTGTCGGTCGCGGCGGCGGTGCCGACATCGCCTGAGCCGGAAATCAGGAGGGTCCCGTAAATATCGAACAGCACCGTTTCAATTCCGTCGATCGGATGCAGATCGATTTGCATTCCGGTCGGCAGCGGCGCCATCGGGCGGCTCAGTTCGTTAATCCGGTCGATTAGCGTTTTCATGTTCTCAGCAGATTAAATCGTTGCGGTTGCAGAAATTTATCGAGCAGCTTGTCACTATTGGCATAGTCCACCGTTCCGGCTTTGGCGGCCAGCAGTTTTTCATAGATTGAAAAAAGCTGATCGCCGTACGCTTCCGAGCCATAGGCCGTCTCGGCGACGGCGTGGTTTTTCGTTACGACGGGCGCCGAGTCGCCGAGCGCGGTGGAAATCAGCGCCGGATCGTTCTTCACCGCCCGGATGATTATGCGCTGCATTTTTTCGTCGAGAATACCGAAGTCGACGCAATCGTTCTGAACCAGCGCGGCTTTGGCCTCTTCAAAAATCGCGTTGCTCCATTCGCGGCCATAGGCTTCGGTTGAGGCGCGCATCGTTTTTTCCAAGGTTTGGAAAAATTTATCCGAAATGTTCCAATGATTGCCTGCCGCTTGCGAGTGCCCCGTCGCTTCCTGCAAGGGACGCGGCAAGCGAGCGACGCGGGAAACTAAGGGAACGGGCAGGCGGTTATAGAGTGCCGAAAGATCGAGCCCGTGCTCCGCGAAATCGGCGGTGATCTCCGGCNNTTCGGCGATACTGGTCGTAATCAGCGCGTCGGCTTTTGCGATCATCTCTTCAAATGTCGCGTTGGCGCCGGCGTCAAATTCAACGTTCAGCTCCAGCTCTTTGGCGAAGGCGACCCACGCATCGTAGATCGGTTTCACCTCCGGATTTTTCGGCGCGAGCGTGATCGCGAACTTCGCCTTCGGCATCAGCGCGCTCCACAGCAGCAGCTCGCCGATGTTTTTGCGTCTTATCGCTCTACAAGGATAAACGTAGAGCGGTTCAGGGTTCAGAGTTCGGGGTTCAGGGTTGGGGAGGGGAGAGACGGTATTGGGGAGCAAATGCAGACATTCTTCCGGGATTCCGGCGGCGAGGAGAAAGCGGACGTCGCGTTTATTGAGTGCGGCGTAGTGAATGTGCGGAGCAATCGGGTAGAGGCGGCTCTTGAGTTTGCCGAGGTTGGAGTAATTGTCCGGGCGTCCGTCTTCGGCGAAGTCGTGAATCTGAAGCAGGATTTTCTGCCCGGCCATCGCCAGCGAAGTGACCTCCTGCGTCAGGGCGGGATTTTTTCCAAGCGAGTGGTTGTGGATATGCCAGAGATCCGGCTCGCCGCCGAACGCGCCGCGTGCGCGTTTTAAAAGTTCCAATGTCTGGAACGTTTTATCGGTCGAATATCCAAGGTTTGGAACCACGCGGATTTTTCTTTGGAGCGGCGTTTCGCCGCGCGCGGCCTCGCCGGTGAAAAACAGACAGTTCGCGCGACTGCCGAGTGATTCAACAGCGCGCTCAACAACGCGCGTTACGCCGCCGGGCCGTGCATGGTAATGGACAATGGCAACTTTCATTGACGGGAGCATAACCGGTCGAAAGTCCAAGGTCAAAAGGCTAAGGTCGCTGGAGCTCGTTCATTTGTTGTGAGAATTGATGCTCTACGTAGAAATAGCGGCTGACGAGCCCGACCCAGCAGATAATCAGAATGAGAAGCATCCATACTTTTTCTTCCGAAGTGAGCGAGAAGCGTCCGCGCAGCCAGATCATCAGCTCTTCAAGAATCTGTGGTTTCTTTTTCATGGTCAATTAACCTAGCAGTTTCAGAATCAGGGCGGAGAGTTCCGGCAGTGCGCCAAGATGCGGCAGGATGGTGAAGGATATTTCGGGGTGGCGCGCTCCGGCCGTTTCCAGCTCGCGCGGAATATCACGGGCCACGTGTAACCCGGCCGCCAGAAAATGAGGAAACACCTGAATCTCTGTCGCGCCCTTGGCAACCAGCCCGTCAACGGCATCCTGAACCTTCGGTTCGGTAATTTCCAGAAAGGCGCAGGTTACCTGTGAAAGTTCTGCGCCGGAATTTTTACGCAGGTCGTCGGTTAACCGGAACACCTCTTCGTTGGAGGCGGTTCGGCGGCTTCCGTGCGAGATAACCAGCAGTGCTTTCATCGGGCATAACCTTGCGTTTTCCGGCGGGGTTTTGACCAGTGAATTCCTGTCTCATAAATAGGTTCGTTCCGGCGGAAGCAAAATCGTGTGTCTTTTGCATGGCTGAACTGGTTTTAATTTGCGGACTGCCGGGAAGCGGAAAAACAACGCTGGCAAAAACCTTGCGCGGGCATGTTCATTTTGAGGCGCACATGTGGATGACGGATGAGCAGGGCCAATACTGATTTGATCTGGAAAAGCTGCAGCAGGCGCACGAGGCTTGTCAGAATGCCGCCCGCCGTGCGCTGGAATCCGGGTCGGATGTCGTGGTCTCCAACACCTTTGCGCAACGGTGGGAAATGCAGCCGTATCTAGATATGGGCTGGCTGGTTCGCGTGATGGAAGCTTCTGGGCAAAACTGCAGTGAACATAATGTTCCCCTGGAAATTATCGAGCAGATACGCGATGGCTGGGAAGAATTTCCCGGTTCGACCCGATACTCCGGCAGGTCTGAAATATTTGAGTAATCTAAAGACCTTCCCGAAGATAAGTGAATATTTTATTGATTTAAACGAACTTCTTCACAAGAGTTGATTTAAGCGGGAGGGAAGACGTGACTCTTTCAGAGATTATTCAAATTTTGCTGACCGGCGAAATGAAGTCCTATACGGAACGGCTCGTGTGCGCCGCGAAAAGAGGGGATGCGAATGCTCAGCTCAAACTTGGCATTTGTCATTATACCGGACGCGATTTGCCTTTGGACGAAAATAAAGCGGTTCAGTGGTTTCATCTGGCTGCAAAGCAGGGGAACGCAAAAGCGCAGTTCTATTTGGGACGTCTCCATTTTTCAGGAGATGGAACACGCAATGACCGGGAGAGCGCCTACGCATGGTTTACGATGGCTGCTGCCGGCGGCTATGGAAAAGCGGAGGAATGGCGGGCTGTAGTCNNCCTTGCCCGTGAACTTACTGAGCGGCAGAATGGATTGCAAAGCCGGATTCCGGCTGACAGGAACCGGAAATTCAAAAATCGGTGTGCGAAGTAAAGGGGCCGATTATTGTCCGGTAGCTGAAGATTTTGGAAATATCGGATGTCTCTTTCCGCCGTTTTTTCTTGAAGAAGTTCCACAGCCAAGCCCTCATTACTGCATGACAGAAATAATGGGAAAGTGTCTTGGAATTCCGATTCGAATCAATCCGGATCGCGAAGTGGTGTTTTGCGACGAACTGGAGTTTCCGTGCGGGTGGAAACCGGGCGACGGCTACTTCCTCGTCAAAATCGAAGAGGGCATGATCTGCGTCGGCTATGTCGATGGCAGCCATAACCTGAATATTGAATTCCGGGGAAGTGATCCGGAAAAGCTCATCCGCGAAGTCACGCGCCAGGACTTCGTCGATAAGCCGCACGCCGCCTATATCGCCGCCGAAATCATCCTCGCCCATCAATGTTTGAAGAATGGAACGGAATACATTCAGCGGTGAAGAGATCATGGCGTTTGATCCGGCAAAGCATCATCGGCGATCCATCCGGCTGAAAGGGCATGATTATTCCGGCGGCGGGATTTATTTCGTCACCCTGTGCGCGCATGCGGGGGCGGGGGATATTTTTGGNNTTTTGCGCCGGAAATTATTCGGGAAATGATTGCCCGCGAATGGGAATCGGCCGTAGGGGCGGGCTTTATGTCCGCCCATTTGGGCACCCACGAGGGATGCCCGTACGTGGTGATGCCCGATCATTTTCATGCATTGATTCGAATGGAAGGCGGCACCCATAAAGGGCGCCCGTACGCATTGGGCGATGTGATCGGCGTATTTAAATCGCGGGTGGTGCACGAAATGATCCAATTGGTGCATGCGGGATTGGTTTCGCCGTTTCCCGGAAAAATCTGGCACCGCAATTATTATGAAATGATCGTTCGCACGCCCGAGGCCGCCGAAAACATCCGCCGGTACATCCGCATGAATCCGTGGAAATGCATTCAGAACTTCGGCAGCAATCTTCGCGGCATGGGCAACCCGTCGCTCTGGAACGCGGAAAAGCTCGGCGTGCTCTGTTCGAGGAACGGCGTTCCAGACCTTAGAAACATTCCCGAGGCCGAAGTCTATCTGGGCGGATTCCATTCCCCGCCCGAAAAACAAATCCTTGATGAGCTGCTCCGCCGTCGAGCAAAAATCATTCTCTGCCCCGCGTGGAAGCTGGAAAGCGTGCGTGCGGAGTTTGTTGCGCCCCTCGAAGAAAACCGGATGCTCATCCTTGAGATGAAAAACCGCGCAGGCGATCTCGCCGCCGCTGAGCAAAGAAACCGCTTCGTCATTCAAAACGCGGAAAAACTCTGGACTCCGCACATCGCTCCCGGCGGCATGCTCGACCGGCTGCTGAAGGAATTCAAATCGGTATTGGATTAACCGCGAAAGAACGCACAGAACGCAAAAATTCCAACCATTGGAAAAAATGTTAAAATATCGAGCCAACTCCTTCGCTTAAATATATAGACCCTAAAAAAGCCATGCTTATATCTTGATAGATCACATCGACCACTATTTACTACCGAAAGAATCAAGAGCGAACCAAATAGAGTAGCCGAAGATTCCTAGTCTCATGGTTTCGGCCATGACAAAGGAGAGGGCTATGCAAATATTAGTGGTTGTTGCTGTGATTTTGGCGATGCTGGTTTTGCTTTTGAAGGTGTAAGACCCGGGCTTGCTTAAAAATTCCTCATCTAAATTCGTGTCCATTCGTGTGATTCGTGGGCGATTCTCTAATGAGCTTCGAGCCAATTCCGTCCAACACCGCAGTCGACGACGACGGGGACGGAGAGGGGAAGTGCTTCGCTCATGAGTTTCCGGATTTCTTCGATCAAATCGTGTTCGTCTTTGTGAAGGTCGAAGACGAGTTCGTCGTGGACCTGGAGAAGTAACTTCGTTTTTTTGCCGCGCAGGAGTTTTTCAATGCGAATCATGGCGATTTTAATCATGTCGGCGGCGGAACCCTGGATGGGCGCGTTGATGGCGTAGCGCTCGGCGGCGGCGCGGACGGTTCCGTTGGCGGTGTTGATGTCACGGATGTGGCGTCGCCGCCCGGCGATGGTTTCGACGTAGCCTTTGTTGCGCGCGGTTTCGATGATGCCGTCCATGCAGGCTTTGACGGCCGGATATTGCGCGAAGTAGGTGTCGATGATTTCAGCGGCTTCTTTGCGCGGAATGCGCAGGCGCTGGGCGAGGCCGAAGGCGGAGATGCCGTAGATGATGCCGAAGTTGACCATTTTGGCGCGGCGGCGCTGTTCTTTGGTGACGTCGCCGGTCGCTACCCCGAAGACGCGCGCGGCGGTGGCGGTGTGAATGTCTTCACCGCTGACGAAGGCTTCTTTCATGTGTTCGTCACCGCTGAGATGCGCCATGATGCGCAGTTCGATTTGTGAATAGTCGGCGGCCAGAAGTGTGAACTCATCGGAACGCGCGATGAAGGCGCGGCGGATTTCCTGTCCCTGTTCGGTGCGGACGGGAATGTTCTGGATGTTCGGGTCGCTGGAAGCGAGGCGTCCCGTTGTTGTTACCGCCTGACTGAACGAGGTGTGGATACGCCCGGTTTTTTTGGAAATAGTTCCGGGCAGGGCATCGACGTAGGTGCTTTTGAGTTTAGTCGCTTCGCGGTAGTCGAGGATGACACCGATAATTTCGTGATCGCCCGCTAGTTTTTGAAGTTCTTCCTCGTTGGTTTTGTATTGCCCGGTTTTGGTTTTCTTCGGTTTGTCGACGAGCTTCATCTCGTCGAAGAGCACTTCGCCGAGTTGCTTGGGCGAGTTGAGGTTGAATTCGCGTCCGGCCAGCTCATAGACCTTCTTTTCGTAGCCGGCGATTTCTCCGGCGAGGCGTCCGGAAATTTCTTCGAGCGCGGCGGTGTCNNTCCATTTCGACCAGCACGGGAATAAGCGGGCATTCGATGGTGTCAAAGACGTTGGTGAGTTTACGTTTTTCCAGCTGCGGCTCCAGAATTTTACGGAGCTGCAAGGTGACGTCGGCATCTTCGCAGGCGTAGTCGCTGACTTTCTCAACCAGCACATCCATCATAGAGAGCTGGGCACTTTTCTTTTCGCCGATGAGCGCGGTGATCGGAACGGGCGCGTAGCCGAGATGCGTTCCGGCCAACTTGTCGAGTCCGTGCCGCTGATCGGGATCGAGCAGGTAATGGGCGAGCATGGTGTCGAACAGTTTGCCGCGCACTTCAATGCCCGCTTCGCGCAGCATGGCGATATCAAACTTCAGGTTGTGTCCGGTCTTCTCAATCGTTTCGTCTTCGAAAAGCGGTTTGAAAGGCTCGATCGCTTTTTTCAGTTCGGCGTCATTCGGCGGCAGCGTGACGTACCACGCTTCGTGCGGCTTAATGGAAAACGACATTCCGACCAGTTTGTCGGCGCGCGGATCGAGTCCGGTGGTTTCGGTGTCGAAGGTGAAGCCGCTGTGTTTCCAAAGTTCGGAAGCCAGCGCCTTGCGTTCTTCCAAGGTTTGGACGAGTCGGTAGGTGTGTTTGACGTCGTCGATGGTTTTATAAATCGGAGCCGCCGCCTCTGCGGGTGCAGCGGGCGTTTTTTCTGCGGCGAAGGCGAAGAGGTCGCCTTGTCCGCCTTTGGGCGTGGGCGGAGCATATGAAGCGGCGGCGGGACTTGGCGCGGCAGGCTTTCCGAAGAGCCGTTTGGAGAAGGCGGAGAATTCAAATTCGGAAAAGAGGGTGGCCAGTTTTTCGTCGTCGGATTTTCCGCGAATGAGTCCGTCGGGATCGTATTCGAGCGGTGAATCAGTTTTGATGGTGACGAGCCATTTGCAGAGGCGGGCACGTTCCTTGTTGGCTTCGAGGTTTTCCTTGAGCTTGCCTTTCAGCTCGCCGGTGTGTTCGAGCAGGTTTTCGACGGAGCCGTATTGTGCGATCAATTTTTGCGCGGTTTTCGGGCCGACACCGGGAACACCGGGAANNATCGGCGGTGTCGCCTGCGAGGCCGAGAATATCGGTGACCTGATCGACGCGTTCGATTTCCCAGTGTTTGAGTACTTCCGGTACGCCCATGATTTCGGGAGGCTGGCCGCTTTTGGCTGGCTTATAAATGAAGGTGTGTTGATCGACGAGCTGGGCGAAATCTTTGTCGGGTGTGACCATGTAGGTGTCGAAGCCTTCTTTTTCGGCGCGGCGGGCGAGCGTGCCGATGAGGTCGTCGGCTTCAAACCCCTGCGCGGTGATGATGGGAATGTTGAAGGCTTTGAGAAATTCCTGAATGCAGGGGACAGCGGCGCGGATTTCTTCGGGCGTTTCTTCGCGCTGCGCTTTGTATTCGGGAAATTTGTCGTGGCGGAAGGTCGGGCCGGAGACGTCGAAGGCGACGGCGATGTGGGTCGGGTTCTGCTTGTCGATCAGTTCGAGCAGGGCGTTGAGGAAGCCGAAGACGGCGGAGACGTTGCGCCCCTTGGAGTTGATCATCGGGTTGCGCATGAAGGCGAAGTAGGCCCGGTAGACCAGCGCCATCCCGTCGAGGAGGAAAAGTTTTTTGCTCATGCCGGCGAGCTTACGCATTTTTCCAAACCTTGGAAACTTTTCTTCCAAGGTTTGGAAGCCGGGCCGTCCGCTTCAGGATTATTGCAGCGCCGGGAGGCGTTTATCCCAGCGACTCCTTGAGGATGGCATAGAATTCCTGCGCGGAATCGGCGTTCGTCAGTTTTATCTGTGTCCCCGGCTCGTTCATGAGCCGGCTGATGGCGGAGAGAACCTGCAGATGCGGCTTGGGGGNNGGGAGAAAGGATCATAAAGAAGATTTTGACGGGCTCTCCATCGAGCGCGGCAAAGTCGAGTCCTTCTTTTTTGACGCCGACCGCGATCTTGATTGTGTCGACCACGTTTGTCCGGGAATGAGGCGTGGCAATTCCTTTGCCGAGCCCGGTGGTCATGGCGCTTTCGCGCTCCATGATTTCCTTCAGCGTTTGGTCGTAGTCTTCGATGTCACCTGAATCCTTCAGGATCTGAACCATTTCGCGCAGAACTTCGTCTTTCGAACCGGATTTGAGCCGGGTGCGGATATTTTCCACGCGGATGTATTTGCTGAGGTCAAAGTCCACACGGCTGTCTCGCGTTCCGACTGAAACCAGCTGCTGCAGTTTCTCGGGCTTGACCACGTCTTGAATGGACGAGACGGTTTTACTGAGCGTCAGGAGGGTCTCATAGATGATGGTGTTGACGTACCCCATCTCCTGGGGTTCGGTGGTGATCTTGATGACGGGACCGTCGAGGATCATGGAAACGAGATGCACACGTTTTTTCATGAGATACTCGATGCCGTCTTTTTCCTCGCGCTTACGAATAAAAAAGCCTTCGTCATCAAACGTGTCAACCACCTTGGAAAGTACCAGCGCGGCCAGGTCGTCGCTGGGAAACGGATAGGTGGCATGCTCCACTTCTTTGTCAAGGAAATCACCCTTGTCCGGTTTGACTCCAAAGAAATCCATGAGCTTCTTGATAGTGGTTCCCTGCACAAGCAACGTAAAGAGGATAAAGGCAAACGTCAGATGAATGATTGTATCCCGTTCCGGAATGCTTGCCGGGATCGCGAGAACCAGGGCCACGGGAACGGCCCCGCGCAACCCGCCCCAGACAAGAACGGTCTGATAGGACCACGGGATAGCGCCCTTTTTCTTTTCAAAATTGAATTTATTGTAAAGCGGGATGAGAGCGTAAATCCCGACCACCCGGGCCAGAACCGTCGCACCAATGGCAATGGCGATCATGATCAGGCTGTTCGCAGACATGGCGGATTTAAAGATATGCGCCTCTGTAATGCCGAGCAGCAGGAAGACGAAGCTGTTGGCCGTGAATGAGAAGTAGCCCCAGAAATGTTCCATATTCTGGATGTTGGAACGGCTGACCACCGTTTCCGATCTCATCCGCAAGACCAGCCCGGCGGCCAGCGTGGATAGGACGCCTGAGAATCCCAGATTGGTTGCAACAATAAACGAGACATAGGCCATCACGAAGCTGACCGAGGTTTGATAGATCAGGTCTCGTCTGGCCAGTTTCAGAATGAACGATCCGATGAATCCAATCGCCGCGCCGATCAGTAACCCGCCGACCAGAACCACGCAGAATTCGCCGGAGGCATACAGGAGGCCCGGATGGAGTTCGCCGGCCGCGGGGTAGAAGATGGACAGAACGATCGAGAATAAAACGATCGCGGTGGCATCGTTGAAAATACTTTCACCGTCCACCAGTGTAACCAGCCGTTTCGGAGCGCCTACTTCATTGAAAAGAGCAATCACTGCTACCGGGTCCGTTGCGGAAATCAGAGCGCCAAACAACGCGGCTCCCCCGAGAGAAAGCGCAGTCGTCGTCGAGAGAATTCCGGTGATAATTCCGGCTGAAATCAGCAGTGCGAAGACGGCCAGAATCAGAATCGGCACGATGTTGCGTAAAAGCAGCCGCCCGTCAATGTTGATGGCCGCATCAAAAATCAGGGTGGGCAGGATGATGTACAGAATCAGATTCGAAGAGAGATTCACGTTGTGCATCAATGGGAACAACACGTGATAGGCATCCGAGATATACCCCAGGATCACTCCAATAATCACCAGTCCGATGGTGTAGGGGAAATTGATCTTCCGCAGAAGAATAGAAGAAAGACACGCGGTCAGCAGAAAGCCGGCGGTCAATAGAACTTGTTGGGTAAAGATATTTTCCATGGCAACTCCTCGTTATTGGTCGAGCTAACGGTCAAAACAGTTTTTATTTTTAAAACAGCAGGTTGTTTCCGAAAATCAGAAAGAGACGGGAGCTCTCAGAATTCGGCAACGAATTCTTTTCGACAACGACAATCAGATCCGGGTCGGCATCAGCCAGCCGGAAGACTGGGTCGATCCGGTGCGGTTATTCCGGATGCACGGGAAAGAAACCAATGTGACAAGATGTGGAGCAAAACCGGTATCGGCAGAAATCAGGGTATAAAAATCAGTGTCAGCTTCGGGAAGAAATTTTTCACCGTCATTTCCAAAGGTTTCCCCGTTCACCGCTGCGCCGGGGCATAACGTTTTGCCGGAGTCCGGAATCCCGGACCCGGAAAGCAACACTCCCAGCACAATCAGCAGGCAGCACACCAATGAAAATGAACCCAAACTCTTCATTTTTCGTCCGTATCAAATGGCTGTATTCGCAGTCAGTTGTCGAAAGAACGGTAACATATGCGAAATATTCAATCTAACGCAAGGAAATGCATAAAAATATCTATCGAAAGACCCGACCACGAATCGATTTTAAAATCCGCCTGAAGGGATCTGATATATTTTGTAGAGTCGAAGCGACACGATGTTTCCCCAAGACTGCTGTTAACGTCGCTTCGGTTCCTTCGCCAGCCCGTGTCGCCGAGGCTTACAGAACGAAGTATCGCAACCAGAGATAAATCATGGCGATGAATACGGACTGAATCATGAACGGGAAGCCCCACCTCATAAAGTGCATGAAGCTGATGTGGTACCCGTTGCGTTCGCCGATTTTGCTGACGACGACGTTGGCCGAGGCGCCGATGATCGTTCCGTTGCCGCCGAGACAGGCTCCCATGGCCAGAGCCCAGAAGAGCGGATTGTCACCGGTCGGTGCAGCACCGGTATCGACGAGCAGTTTTTGAATCATCGGCATCATGACGATGACGAAGGGGATGTTGTCGAGTACGGCTGAGAGGAGGGCGCTGCCCCACAGGACGACCATGGTGGTGAGCAGCATATTGTCGCCGCAGAGACTGAGCAGCCCGTTAGCGAGCAGGTCGATGGCTCCGGTATGTTCGAGCGCGCCGATGATGATGAACAACCCGATGAAAAACATGATGGCATCCCATTCGACGTGGCGGAGCATGGCTTCGCTTTTGGTGTAGCAGACCATGAGCATGAGGCCCATACCGGCGAGCGCGATGACTCCGGGGGGGACGCCGAGGTGGTGATGGGTAAAGAAACCGAGGAAGATGAAGCCGAAGACGATCAGTGAGCGTTTCATCTTTTTGACGTCGCGAATGGCCCGTTCCGGACAGGCTTCGATGACGCGGGTGCGAATCGCATCGCTGACGTGCAGATATTTCTTCATCACGAGAAAGGCGGTGAAGATTAAGATGATGGCGATGAGGATCACACCGGGGGTGAGGTGAATAATGAAGTCGTTGAAGGAGAGCTCGGCGCGCGAACCGATGATGATGTTGGGCGGGTCGCCGATGAGGGTCGCGGTTCCGCCGATATTGGAGGCGAGCGCTTCGAGAATCAGGAAGGGGATCGTGGGCAGTTCGAGCAGTTGCGTGATGAGAATGGTGACGGGCGCGAGCAGGATGATGGTGGTGACATTGTCGAGCAGCGCCGAGAAAATCATCGTGACGATCAGCAGCATGATGAGAATCGGAACGGGGCGTCCGTTCATGAGCTTGGCCACCGAGATGGCGACCCATTCAAAGAAGCCGGTTTCCGATAGAATGGCGACGCAGGTCATCATTCCGATCAGCAGGAAGATGACGTTGAGGTCAACGGCTGCGGCGACCGCATGGAACGGGATCAGGCCGAGAATGAGAACCGCCGCAGCACCGAGTACGGCGGCGACTGATTTTTCAACCCGCTCGGTGGCGAGCAGGATATAAACGAGAACGAAGATAACAATGGATGCGATCATAATTATGCACTCACCAGAATTTTGTCTACGATGCTGAAGCGGTCAATGACCCCGAGAAGTTTTTTGTTTTCGTCCACCACATACAGGAGATGTTTGTTGCGGGTGGCGATTTCAAAGACGATTTCCATCAGCGTGGAATCTGCCGAAATCGTCGGCGATTCGCGACCGATGTTGAGGTCGCTGATTTTAATGTCGCGGTCCGTTTGAAAATATTTTTCGAACGGGTCCATGTTGCGGACGAAGGAAATAGTGTGCAGGTTGCCGAAGAAATCCGGCAGACCGTAGGAGAAGAGATCGTAGCAGGAGATATCTCCGGCGAAGCAGTCCTGATCGTCCAGAATCGGCAGGGAGTCGCAGTGGTATTTGTGCAGCGCCCGCGCGGCATCTTTCAGAGAAGCTGCAACGGTGATATGCCCGACCTGCGGGCGCATGATGTCTTTGGCCAGAATGTTCTGGTCGATTTTAATGCCGCTTTTATCAATCTGCTGCCAGAGCTCAAACGCATCTTTGGCAGCCAGCGCGGCCCGGCGGTTTTCCTGCACAGAGAGAAAGCGCACGATGGCGGCGCGGCTAAGCAGCAGCAGGTTGGCTTTATCCTGAGGGACGATCGACAGGACAAAAAACTGCACCGGCTTTTGATCCAGACTTTGGAAATCGGTGCCGGACGGGCAGATACCGAGCAGGGTGTAGGCGTTGGTGAGATTTTCAACTCGGGCATGCGGGAAGGCCAGCCCGTCGCCGAGCCCGGTGGTCATTTCCCGTTCGCGGACGAGGACCAGTTCGAGCAGTTCGTCTTTGCTCAAACCCTCGTTTTTCAGTTCGGTGCCGTCATACAGCGCGTTCAGCAGGTCGGTTAGAATTTCTTTTTTCTGCCGCTCCCCGCCGTCGAGCCCGGTGAGGATGCATTCCTCGTTGAGCATAAAACTCAGCTTCATTTATTTGGCTCCTTTTCTTCTATCAAAACAGAGATCCGATTAACTCTGAGCCCATGACGTCCAGGCTTTTCATGTTTTTTGAGGCCTCGAGCAGGTCGGAGAGCGAAAGCAGTTCTTCAAAAACCATCAGGCGGGCAACGTATTGCTGATCGGACGGGACGCTGACGCTGATTTGTCCGTCGTCGCGTGTCAGAGTGAAGGAGATATCATCTTTGCGCACCTGATAGGCTTCCATTTCCATGTGCAGGCGGTTGACGAAAAACTCTTCGCGCTGAAAAGCTCGCACCAGCCGCTGCATTAGAAACTCGGCGATGTCCATGGATGGAAATTCGAGGGTGAAGACCTCTTCTTTTTCTTCCTCGGCCTGAACGTGATCTTTGAGTCCGGATTCGCCGTGGAAGGAGCGAACCAGAAGCGGCGGGGCAATCATGGNNCATGCGAAGCGAGCCGCGGGCGTTAAACTGAGTCAGATAGGCCGGAATACCGCATCCGATGATTTTAGCGAAGATGGCGATTACGGAATAAATCAGTCCGAACACCAGCGCGTGGCGCATGGCGGAAAAGTCGACCATCATACCCATCACGCAGAAGAAAATCGGCACGAGCATGTCGTAAACACCTTGCAGGCGGTTTTGCAACTCCTGTACGACGTCTGTGCGCGAAAGTGACAGCCCCATAATGTAGGCCCCGATGATCATCGCGAGGACGGCCATTTCCGAAAGACCCGCCAGCAGCATGGCCAGGCCGAGAGAGACCGAAACGATCACTTCCGGTGAGCCGAGCCGCTTCAGAGATCCGGTCAGTTTGCGCGCCAGCAGCAGGCCGAGTGCGGTACAGACCAACCAGAAGCTGAGCGCTTTCGCCGCAATGATTCCGATATGCGACCATTCCATCGCTACGCCGGAGGTCTCAACTTTGGCCATCCCGACCACGATTGCCAGAACCACGATGCCGAGCACGTCGTCGATCACCGCTCCGGCGAGAATGGTAACTCCTTCCGGAGAGGACATTTTATGTTTCTCAGTCAGGATGCGAGCCGTGATTCCGACGGAGGTGGCGGTAGAGATGGTGCCGAGAAACAGCGCGGTCGGATGCATAAAAGACGGTGCTAGTCCGAACCAGACCGCGCAGAGATCCCCGAGGATAAAAGAAAAAAGAAGCCCGCCGATGCCGACCAGTGAGCCGACAACGGAATAGCGTAGAAAGGTGCGCAGATCGGTTTCGAGACCGGAGAGAAAGAGCAGAACGATCGAGGCGACCGTGGCAATGGCGTATAGCTCAGAGGATACGGGTAGTCCGATGGTTTGTGTTGCAAATAACGGACCGATTCCGGGCAACGGAATTTTAGCGCCCAAAGCATATGGCCCGATGACCATTCCTGAGACCAGTTCACCGAGCACACTTGGGAGTTTAAGAAAACGCTGAAAAATGAAACCACCCAGTCGCGCGCAGATAATAATCATGGCTAGTTGTAGAACCAGCACGGTCATGACTTCAGTGTGTGAATGGGTCTGCGCGGCCTGCTGCACGACCTGAGCAACAGCGGCGGCGGTTTCAGGGGCGTGGACGGCAGGGGTCATCAGCGTCCTTAGGCGGTTAGCAGATTGAGAATTTCATCAGCATTCGCCGCGTTCAGAAGCTTTTCTTTCAGCTCCGGACGGCTCAATACCCGGCTGATTTCCGCGAGAAACTGAATGTGCGGTCCGGCCCGGTTTTCCGGCGAGAGAGTTAGAATGAAAATATGTGACAACTCTCCGTCCATCGCGGCGAAATCGACGCCTGCGCGATGAATGCCGATGGCCGCGACCAGCTGGTTTACCGCATCGGTTTTTCCGTGTGGAATTGCAATACCGTTCTGCATACCGGTGGACATTTTTTCTTCCCGGGCCAGTACGGCCTGCACCGCCGCCGTTTTCCCAGAAAACGTTCCGGATGCGACCATGAGGCCGATCATTTCTTCAATGACACCTTTTTTGGTGTCGGCCTTTAGTCCCAGAAGAATCGACTCTTTTGTGAGAATCTTTTTTAGATTCATGGCTTGTATCCCCGATAGAAAAATAAAGAAGGCATTTTGCTCTTCGGCGGCAGTCGGTCAATTAAAAATCAGGATAAAAACGTCGCCTTTCGTAAAATAGGAACGTTTTGACGTAGCATGCGGCTCCTAACGTAAAGCCGATTTTGATTGTATTTTTAACGCGTGTGGTTCCCCACAGGAAAGCGCCTTCTATGAACAAACTTTTGGTGGCGGTTAGACTAAAGAAAAAGGGATCAATCTTGAAAGTGCCGATGGCCTGCCCTCAAACACCATCATGTTTGATTCTTTTCAGCGGTCCGCATATGCGCTGTCTGACGGAAATCAGCACGGAAGTGCCGGGCACAACACGCTGTTTACTGCGGCGATTGTCGGGGAAAAGCTCTACAACAACATCGTGAGGGATTCAGGCCGTGTTCCATAGAAAATACAAGCCCCGCACCGGGTTTCTTCGAAATGGACGAAGGATTTTTCCGTGCCACGCAGGACGAAGTCAGCCTGCTCATAGATACGTTCCAGCCGAATCCGTTCTCGAAAGCGTGAAAACTTTTCCGCAGGAGGGCAAACCGAAATTCACGAATCCCTATCTATACTTAAATATTATAGCATTTCACCTTGCGCACTTTGTGTCTTTGAAGTAAGAATCCCCAATAAACAGGGGCCGAACACGATAGGCCGGAAACAGAAACCATAGTGTAACAGGAGAATCCGCAAATGGCAAAAGCAGCAACCAAGTCTCAGATTATCGCTAAAGTCGCAGAAGATGCAGACATCAGCAAAGTACAGGCGAAAGCCGCTTTGGAATCCCTCATCGCGCAGGCCTATAAAGGTGCAAAAGACGGATTCACCGTTCCGGGTCTCGGCAAACTGGTTAAAGTCAAACGCAAAGCCCGCATGGGTCGTAACCCTGCTACCGGCGCAGCGATCAAAATTGCAGCCAAGACCGTGCTCAAATTCCGCATTGCTAAAGCTACCAAGGACGCGATCCTCGGCTAATCACTTCCGTGAGTTGCAGCCCCGGTTCGCCGGGGCTGTTTTTTTTCGCTTGAGTAATTCCGTTTATCCGGATAAACAGATTTCATGACCGTGCTCCAGAAACTCGAAACCGCTGATCACCCGCTGATCTCCGTAGAATTTTTTCCGCCGAAAACCGAAGCGGCGCAGAACAATTTTCATAAAGGGGCTGTCGAACTGATCGACCTCAAGCCCGACTTTGTCTCCGTTACGTGCGGCGCGGGCGGCTCGGCGGCGGGCCCGACGCTCGACATTGCAAAACAGCTTTGCGCCCTCGGCTACGAGGCCGTCATGCCGCACTGCACCTGCGTCGGCATGTCGCGCGGCGAACTGGCTGCTTCCTCTGACGCGCTGGTTGAACAGGGCTTTCAAAATATCATGGCATTGCGCGGCGATCCGCCCTGCGGAGAAAAAGTTTTCAAACCGGCGGCCGACGGATTCCGCTATGCGGCGGAACTGATTGCTTTTTTACGTGAGCGGCATCCGCAACTGTGTATCGGCACTGCCGGCTATCCGGAAAAACATCCGGAAGCGCCGAGCCTTGCAGAAGATATCCGCCGTCTCAAAGAAAAAGTCGACGCGGGGGCAGACTTCATTACCACGCAACTTTTTCTGCACAATCACGTCTATTTTGACTTTGTTGAAAAATGCCGTGCGGCGGGCATCACCGTGCCCATCGTGCCGGGCCTGCTTCCGATCATCTCGCTCGAGCAAATCAACCGGATGCAGACCTTCTGCGACTTCCATGNNGAAATCTCGAAGCCGCGCAAAACGATCCCGTTAAGATGGAGCGGATCGGATTGTACTGGGCCATCGAACAGATTTCGGAACTCGTCGAAGGCGGCGCGCCGGGAATTCATCTTTATTTGCTGAATCGCGCCCGGACCGCATTCTATCCGGAACTTTTTGCCTGTCTCTCCCGGGTTCGCGGACAGTAGGTTCCAATGTTTGGAACCGCCGTTGCACAGTGTCCGCGTATCGCAGAAAATTGTTTCCAAACCCTGAAAAAAAGAGCATATCCTTTTCCGATGTTTGGAAAAACCATAGTCCTGATTCTGATCGCCGCCGCCCTCGCAGGGTGTTCAACGCCTACTAACGCCGACGGGTCGAAAAAAGAGTATTCCGATATGCCCTGGAACACGCCCGCCTCATGGGAAGGCAGCATGAACATTCCCGGCATGGGCGGATACGAATAGGGCGTCGAAAGTCCCGAGTCTTAAAGTCGAATGTCTGAGGAGTAATTACAGACATACCGAAGATCAGGAAGGACTCCCGACCTTCGACTTTTGACGCTAAGACCTTTGACTATTTTCCCTGCAGAATGCGGAGCATTCTTCGTAGCGGTTCAGCCGCGCCCCACAAAAGCTGGTCACCGCAGGTAAAGGCGGCCAGATATTCCGGGCCCATTTTCATCTTATGAATGCGACCGATCGGAACGGTCAGCGTTCCTGAAACCGCCGCAGGTGTCAGGCGAGCGAGCGTCTCCTCTTTGGTGTTACCGACCACATCCACCCACTCACTGTCGTTTCGCAGGATCTCCAGAATCTCTTCGACCGAAACATCCTTCGTCAGCTTGATGGTGAGCGCCTGACTGTGGCAGCGCATGGAGCCGATTCGCACACATAGACCGTCGATCGGAATGGCCGGATCATTCTGTAGAATTTTGTTGGTCTCGGTAAAACCCTTCCATTCCTCTTTGGTCTGTCCGTCTTCAACCGCCTTATCGATCCACGGAATCAGCGAGCCGGCCAGCGGTGCGCCGAACTGTTCGATCGGCATAGATTTACTGCGCAGGGCGGCACTGACCTTTCGGTCGATATCCAGAATGGCGGAGGCAGGATTTTTAAGTTCTTCGGCTGCGGCTTCGAAAAGGTGTCCCTTCTGCATCAGCAGTTCGCGCATATTCTGCGCGCCCGCGCCGGACGCCGCCTGATAGGTCATGGAGGAGACCCATTCGACCAGACCGGCCTTGAACAGTCCGCCGATCGCCATCAGCATCAGGCTGACGGTGCAGTTGCCGCCGATGAAATCTTTTTTGCCTTCGGCCAGCGCCTCGTCGATTACCGGGCGATTGACGGGGTCGAGAATAATGACCGCATCCGGACTCATGCGCAGGGTGGACGCGGCATCAATCCAATAGCCGTTCCATCCCGCGGCGCGCAGTTTGCCGTGGACTTCGTTGGTGTAGTCACCGCCCTGNNACAATCGCATCCATGGCGCCCAAAGCATCCAGATCCAAAGCATCCAGAAGTAGCGAGTCACCCCGACCGACGTTTGGAGCGGGCTGACCGACCTGTGACGTGGTGAAAAAGACAGGATCAATTCCTGCAAAATCATTTTCTGCCAGCATCCGTTCCATCAGAACCGAGCCGACCATTCCGCGCCATCCTACAAAACCGATTTTCATAGCTATTTCCCCCGAAACTGAAAAGGCGGCCACGGTATTTGATTTAAAATCCGAACGCAAGCCGCTATTGTCTGCGCATGATCACCTTCCCGTTGTTTTTAGCGAAGCTTTTGCCGGCAACCAAACCGTTCTGGGAGTATAGCAACCCGCCCCCCGGAACGGTAGCGGCCGGAGTCTTTTTTCTGGTACTGATCTGTCTCGGAATTGTGGCGGATATCGGGCTGGTTCTGCATTGGCTCAAACGTCCCGTTCGCCGGGCGGAACTGGCGCAACGGTTGGCGTCCCGCGCGTTACCGTGGCAGGTGGTCCTGATTTTCTTCGGAGTCCTGCTCGGATTCTATCTATTGGCATCGTGGCTTTACTTCCTGTTGTTTTCCAATAGTGGAGTCGAACCCAAAACGGTCGTTTTCCAGACCTTGGTATTTCATCTACCGGTGCTCGGCCTGCTGTGGCTCATNNATTGCCGGAATCCGTGGCGGCGACCTGTTCGGTCTACACTGGAAAAAACTGCCGGCCCGGCTCGGCCTCGCGCTGCTGTATTATCTCGCCGCGCTTCCGCTGCTTTGGTTTTACAGCGCGCTGTATCAGCTGCTTCTTCAGCGGTTCGGTTACGACTTTTATCTGCAGGATGTTGTCGAGATCCTCACCGCTCCGGCGGTATGGCCGGTTCGCACGGCGCTGTTCTTCATCGTCATCGTCGTTGCGCCGGTCTTTGAAGAGGTCGTCTTCCGGGGCATCCTGCTCCCGTTTACGGTTCGGCGCATCGGCTTCTGGCCGGGTATTCTGCTGATTTCACTGATCTTCGGCGCATTGCATCTCCATCTGCCCTCATTTCTCCCGCTCTTTCTGCTCTCCATCGCCTTCAGTCTCGCCTATGCCCGGACGCAATCGCTGTTTGTAACGATCGGAATGCATGCCGCCTTCAACGCGGTCACCGTCATCCTGATGCTCCTAATGGGCTGATAATCCGGAGTTTTTCTTTGCATCCGCACAACGGAAGGGTAAAAACGGGCCCTTCATTCGAAAAGGATAACCGCTATGCTCGACATCAAACTGATTCGTGAAAATCCGGACGTCGTCAAAAAAGCGCTCGTCAGCCGCAAAGCCGACGCCGACATCGACGGACTGCTCGAGCTCGACCACCTGCGTCGCGCCGCCATCACCGAAGCCGAAGAATTGAAGAGCACCCGCAACAGCGCCTCCAAAACCATCGGCGGGCTCATGAAAGAAGGCAAAAAAGCCGAAGCCGAAGCGGCCAAAGAAGAAGTCCGCACTATCGGCGACCGCATCGCCGTCCTCGACGAACAGGTTCGTGAGCTCGACGACAAAATCACGCAGGCGTTGCTCTACANNCTCTACATCCCCAATCTGCCGCGCCCGTCCGTACCGGTCGGTGAAAGCGAAGCCGACAATCCGGTTCTCCGTACCTTCGGCGAACCAAAAAAATTCGACTTCGAAGTCAAACCGCACTGGGACATCTGCGAAGCGCTCAAACTCGTCGACTTCGAACGCGGCACCAAAATCTCTGGCTCCGGCTTTCCGGTTTACACCGGGCAGGGCGCCAAACTCCAGCGCGCACTCATCCAGTTCATGCTCGACCTGCACACCGAACAGCACGGCTACACCGAAATCGAACCGCCCTTCGTCTGCAACGCCTCCGCCATGACCGGCACCGGCCAGCTTCCGAAGTTTTCGGAAGACATGTACTACATCAGCACCGACGAACTCTATCCCGTCCCCACCGCCGAAGTCCCCGTCACCAACCTCTACTGCGACGAAATCATCGACGTCGAACAACCGCTCAAACTCACCGCCTACACCCCGTGCTTCCGCCGCGAAGCCGGCGCCGCCGGACGCGACACCCGCGGACTTCTCCGCCTGCACCAGTTCGACAAAGTCGAAATGGTCAACTTCGTCAAGCCGGAGCAATCGGAAGCACAGCACGAAATTCTCGTCGGCGAAGCCGAAGCCGTTTTGAAAAAACTCGGACTGCACTACCGCGTCATCGAACTCTGTACCGCCGACATCGGCTTCAGCGCCGCCAAATGCTACGACATCGAACTCTGGGCGCCCGGCGTACAGAAATGGCTCGAAGTCTCCTCCGTCCGCAACTTCTGGGACTACCAGGCCCGCCGCGCCCGCNNGAACCGCAGTTTGTTCACACCCTGAACGGCTCCGGCGTCGCGCTCCCTCGCCTCGTCGTCGCCCTCATCGAAAACAACCAGAACGCCGACGGCACCGTCACCATTCCCGAAGCCTTCCGCCCCTACATGGGCGGCCTCGAGAAGCTTTCTTAATTTGGAGTGCGGTGATAAAGGTAAAGCCGTATCACCGCTTTTCTCAAAGCGGCGCATGCGAAGCGCCGCACTCCAAAGCGCTGCGCGCTTGTTTCCAATGCTTGGAAAAAAACAAAGCCCCAGATTCCAACCTTTGGAACCGGGGCTTTTTTTATGAACGTCACGCGTCACTCTGAGCGGGCGAAGCCCGCGATAGAGTGAATGCTTTGTTTAGCCATTTCTCTTTATTCGAACTGCTTTAAGTGAAGGTTTATTTGTCCTTTATCATTTGTAAAAATCCACAACTCTGAGTTTTTGATATACTGTTTGCCAACATCTAGTCGGTATAAGAGTTTATTGTCTTCATCTCGTCCTTCTACACCGCAACAGAGAATGATTTCTTCTTTGGGATTGATGAGAAACAGATCTGCCCATTTCGGAGCAATACCTTTATCAAAGGTCAGTGTTACGATGATCCCATCGGAAAGCTTTCCTTTTTCAATAGCACAATGAATGCCTTCATAATTTGTCGAACCATCAGCTTTTACAACAATCTCCGGAGGCATAAATTCCAACGCAACCGCAGATGTCACAGCGAGGGTGAAAAATATCAGCAACTTTTTCATATAATTTTTCCGGCTACGTTTAATGGACGAATTTCGCTTTTGCGGGGGAACCCTAGCAGGGCTTGTGGCGATTGAAAACTCTTACCCTTAGTAATCTTGGCGACCTTCTGTTTGTCCGGTCTTGTTAATTCGCGGCCATTGGCGTTAATTAGCGGTTGTGAACGTGATCGAAAAAGTAAAAGCGGCGATTGAGCGCGAGCGGCTAATTCCTGCGGGCGCGACGGTCATCGTCGGCGTTTCCGGCGGGGCCGACTCCATCGCATTGCTGCATATTCTGCACCGGCTAGGCTACCCGCTGGTTGCCGCGCATCTGAACCATTGCATTCGCGGTGCGGAGGCCGATGCCGACGAACAGTTCGTCAAAGAGCTCTGTGTCAAACTGAGCATCGAATGCGTTACTGCCAAAACCNNTTCCAAGGTTTGGAAAAAATTTCCACTCTCGTTGCGCTGGCGCATCACGCAGATGACCAACTAGAGACGTTCTTTTTGAGGGCAGCGCGCGGAACCGGCCCGTCCGGATTAGGTGGCATGAGGGCTTCCCAAAAGCTAGCCGCAATGCAATTGCTTCGTCCAATGCTTGGAATCCGGCGGAGTGAAATTTTCCATCCGCCTTCGCACGGCTCCGGCGCGACGGGATGGTTGGTTGATGAAGGTTTAGAGTGGCGCGAGGACGCGAGCAATGCCGACGAAACCATCCCGCGCAATCTGGTGCGGCATCAGATTCTTCCAATCCTTGGAAAAATC
>DINM01000137.1:952-1154 GCA_002423675.1 Verrucomicrobia bacterium UBA5540 | reverse complement strand
AAAAGCTGCAGAATATTTTTACCGATCTGAAAATTCCAAAAATTCAACGCTCGGAATGGCCGGTGGTCGAATGCGGCGGCGAAATTATCTGGCTGCCGGGTTATCGCATCGCCCGCGGCTGGGAGCTCTCCTCGGATTCCGAACCGGCCCTTCATTTGTTCTCCGGAGAAGGAGAAACAGATCAGAATAATTAAGGACAAAA
>DINM01000137.1:404-855 GCA_002423675.1 Verrucomicrobia bacterium UBA5540 | reverse complement strand
GCTGCGAAATCGTACGGGATACCTCCGGCAACGATTACATTTCCGGTGAGCTGACGACGGTGGACACGAAGACCGGCGCACCCAAAAAGTTTCGCGTGGATGTGGTGATCACCGAAGACCTGTTCAAAATGCTTCAGGAAAACAATGTCACCTTCAAGGTGCGCGCGAATTCGCCGTTCTGGCAGGTGTTCTGGAATATTGCTCCGTTCATCATTGGTTTTATCATCATCTACTTTTTCTTCTTCCGGCAGATGAAGATGGCTGGCGGCCGTGCCATGAGCTTCGGCAAGAGCCGCGCCAAACTGCTTCAGCGCGATGATAAAAACCGCACCACATTTGCCGATGTCGCCGGTGTGGAAGAAGCCAAAGAAGAATTGCAGGAAGTAGTCGAATTTCTGAAAAACCCGAAACAGTTTCAACGGCTCGGCGGAAAAATGCCGAAGGGTGTCCT
>DINM01000137.1:0-371 GCA_002423675.1 Verrucomicrobia bacterium UBA5540 | reverse complement strand
ATCATCATCGCCGCAACCAACCGGCCCGATGTGCTCGACCCGGCGCTGATGCGTCCGGGCCGCTTCGACCGGCAGGGCTATATTGATCTGCCGAACCTCAAAGGCCGCGAAGAAATTCTGAAAATTCATATTCAGCGTGTTACGGTGGCCAAGGACATTGATCTCACCAAAGTTGCGCGCGGCACGCCCGGTTTCTCCGGCGCGGACATCATGAACCTCGTCAACGAAGCGGCGCTGCTTGCCGCCCGTCGCGGCGCCGAAACCGTTGAACTCTCCGATTTTGAAGAAGCGCGCGATAAAGTCTCATGGGGTCGCGAGCGTCGCAGCCACATGCTCGATGCCGAAGAGAAAAAGCTGACCGCCTATCACGA
>DINM01000071.1:14715-18348 GCA_002423675.1 Verrucomicrobia bacterium UBA5540 | reverse complement strand
CCGGTCAAAAGCGACAATAAAAACAGTAGTTTCATAAGGAAGCTGAAGATACGGAAGCGTCAGGCGCTTATCCGTCCCCTCAAATTTAACGGCGGAATACCCGTTGATGAAAGTCTGGTTCAAATTAAGAACCGGACGGTAAATCGAATTGGTCTGAATCGCACTGTGACCTCCAACAACCGAGTTACTCCAACTACTTACGGGTGCTCCGTTTGTCCCGCTCAGTGACTCCGGCTTAAGCCACAGAGTCAGTCCGCCAGTTGGTGGTGTTTGGGCGTGCACTAAAGTTCCCGCGACTATAGCCACCCATAAGATACTACATGCTGTTTTCTTCATATACCGACCCTTTCAGCTGAATTTATACTGTCTACATGCAATAGATAATATCAAAATATAATATGATGCACAAGCTTTTTAAATCAGTTTTTCCAATTCGTCAGATCATTTTTATTATCGGACACAACCCCTTGACCACAAACAGCTTAAGTGAAATTAGGCCAGACCATAACTCATTGCTGGTCAACAAATTACGAGACTTTGACAAATTCCACTGCCCCGTTCGCGGCTCAAACCGCTTTTTTTCTTCGTTTTCAACTCAACGGTCTGTCACTACATTTCTTTTGGCTCTTCGAGCCGGATGAGCCGCCCGCGCAGGCACCCCCTCTGACCGGGGTGTCGTCAATTTCGATGATCTTTTTCGTGGTATCTTCCGTCGTCTTTTGGTCGTTATTCGTAAGCGTCTCTTCCTATCGTCAGTTATTGCGTCCATTCCTATCGCTACCGCACGGGCGCACCTCTGCACAGGAGCGTTTACCTTTTTCAGGCGGGTCGCGCTCGAAATACGGGCGGAGTGATTGCTCACCCCCTCGAAAAACGCGGGTGGGTTGCGAACGGAAAAAGGAAGGTTAATAAAACTATAGTTGGGCTATTTATAGAGTGTTTCTCTATGGGATATCCCCGGAAGTAACACTCCACAATGAGGCGCCGCAACGGAATTCATCTAGATATACTGTATCAGATGAAGTATCCGCCCCGTTCTGATTCTGAACAATAAACCGCGCCAGATTGGATGCTGTGCCGGCATTGATGTCTGTCACATGCAGTGTATGACTCAGTGTCGTCTGCCCGGCCTGTCCTGTCCACGCCGTCAGTGTATCCAATCCTCCGGCGCCCGTATCAAACTGCAGTTTCAGCACAATGATCTGCGTCTGAGCCGCCTGCTCGGATGTCAGCGCACTGCCCAGTGTGTATGCATTGCCTCCGGCAAAAGCCGTCAGATATACATTGCCGCTTCCGTTCCGGCTCAGTCCAAGATACATCCCGGTTGAGATGTCAAAAACGTTGTTAGTGGTGTTGCCGCCCAGACCCATACAAACGTATTCGTTATTATCCATATTCGACAGAGATCCATTCAGACTGACCAGTCCGCTGATATAATAGGTCGAACCAGATGGCGTCGAGGCCAGCTGTCTTCGGGAGTTACGGGCCGCTCCGCTCTGATTTACGGTCGTCATTTTTAAAACTCCGTCCGATGTGTTTCCCTGCACTGCAACATGGGTCAGACCAGCCCCGCTGAGCGGACGAATCGCGGACGTTGAAGGATACCATGCATAAGCCGCCGTAAACCCGGTTGTCCCGGTCAGATTGGTGCTGTTGAGGGCATCGCCAAGGTTAATGTTGCTCGTATAGTCCGATCCGTTTCCGGTCGAGAATGAGTCGGAGGCAACCAGCGATTTTAGAGCGGTTATGGCATTATGCATGCCGATCGTTTCAGAAACAGAGAGCGCACGGTCATGAACCAGCACGCGTCCGGCTTCGCTAGTAAAGTTTGTGATCGGCGCTGCGGTCAGCGCGGCCATCTGATACGGCAGGGGTCCAAAACCATACTGCCGGTTGGTTCCGCCGTCACAGAGTTCGCCGTCCACGACGACATAAACCCAGTTGGCCGCCCCGTCGACGATAAAACTGACGGTTGAGTCGGTCGCAACTGCGTCATCCGTTTCCCAAGTCCAGTATTCCGCCATATGGTGATCTTTCAGAGCAATAGACACTTTGCCGGTATCAGGGTCTCTGCTGACAAACGCCCCGTTATTGCCAATATCCAATGCTGACCAGGACAGGTCGGAAAGGTTCCCGGCACAGGTTACAGTGAATCCGTTATCGGCCACATCAAACGTTACCGGAGCTAGCGTATTCGCGGTGGATGAATCGTAAATGAGTCCCTCGGAAGGAATTTGATGGAGACTGCTCTGGTTCCAGAGATTTTCCAGCAGGTTGGTGCTGATTTCGCATAGCCGAGCCTGCTCTTTGTCCGTCGCGGAAATATAATAATGCCCGTTATACTCCGTAAGATCCGGATAACTCATCCCGATATAATTAATCGGCGCACAGGCAAACAGTACCGGTTCCGGCTGAGACCAGAATATACTGCCGTTTTCATAAATCCCGCCTCTTAACCAGGCTACGCTCCGGTCTTTGTTGCGGATTGCAACCTGTCGTCCGTCATTATTGTGCGACCAGAGCAGATAGTTTCCGTTTTCACAGCGCCAGACCATCGAACAGGCGCGCGGATTTTTGATCTCGCGACCGGTCACGTCCAATATGAAGTTTGGATCACTCCAGTTCGTTCCGCCATTTGTGCTGTACGATTCTCCGATATACCCGACCATGGTGCGAAAAGCACAGTAAAGATCGTCTCCACCCAGCGATTCAATATTAAACTCCTCCTGAACCGGCCCGAATATGTTTGTCGACCCCGCAATTCCGTGATCCCCCTCTGGAAGCATTTCCCATGCTATATCAGCCGCATTGGCAACCGTTAGGATGTTGGTGGATTTAAAAACAAACCCCTCTCCCGGCATATCGACCGAGAGTGCATTTTTTTTCGTGAAAGCAATATATACGGCGTCCCCTACAACCTCTGGCGGATCAATTCCCCAGAACTTGTATTGATTATATGTTTCTTCGTGCCAGGTTTCACGCACCGGCAAAGTATAGCGAGGCGACCAGTTTTCTCCCCAATTATCTGTATAGCAGTAGTCATACTCAACACCTAATCCGTCCATACGGTTCAGGTTATAAAAGCAGTACACCCGGCCCGATGGCGTTTGCAACAGCGTCCCCCAAGAAGGCATCCGGCTGCTTGTTTCCGGCACACCGAGCTGACTCCAGGTCGCGCCCGCGTTTGTACTGCTGAGAATGCCCAGCCGCCGGTCCGACCCGGCTTCACTGGTATCGGAGTATGTAACCACCGCCATCCATTGATTGGAATTACTGACTCGCTTTATGATATAGGGCTGATCGGCATATTCGCTATCCTTCATAAGGATGCCGTTGTGGAAAAAACGGGAGTCCGCCGACGTAATTTTCGAGGAGGATGCAATGTGAATATTAAATTTATTCGACAGATAGGCATGCACCGTGGAAATTTCATTGCTGCTCAATGCACGGTCATAAACAATCACCTCGGCAATGCTCCCATAATAGTCACGGCCACTGCCGGCGCCGCCCAACAAATAGCCGGTGTGATACGTGTCTGTTGATGCACGGGAAAAAACCTTCCGATCCCGTTCATACCCATCCCGAAAAACAGAGGCCTCATTCGTCTGTTTATGAAAGGTCACCACTTCCCAC
>DINM01000071.1:14187-14634 GCA_002423675.1 Verrucomicrobia bacterium UBA5540 | reverse complement strand
CCAACAACCGAGTTACTCCAACTGCTTACCGACGCTCCGTTGGTCCCGCTCAGCGCCTCCGGTTTGAGCCACAGAACCAGCCCTTCGGCAGGTATTAATCGAACTTGTAACGTAAAAAAAAATGCCTGAGCAGATGCTATGGCAATTACAAGCACCATAACTGCATATCTCATATGCCATCTTTTCAATTTCTATGCTCCAAATAGAGAAAAAGCCCCTCGATTATAACATCGGGGAGCTTTATTACAGGCTTTCATGAATATGCATGATAGAGGGGCAACCGCCCCCCCTTCATTTACGAAAACGACGGGCCAATATCACAAATAGACCGCCGAGCCCGAGCATACCGATCGTGGCCGGTTCAGGAATATTGGTTACATCCGACAGAGTTTCCCCGAGACGGAACTCATCCAGATAAGTCGTACTGCTTGTCGTATCGGAGCCGTT
>DINM01000071.1:0-14138 GCA_002423675.1 Verrucomicrobia bacterium UBA5540 | reverse complement strand
ACATCCCAGTTGTTGATCAGGGTCAATTCCGTTGCACCCTGCTGAGCAGTCCAGGCGGTCAGTGTATCCAACCCGCCAGCACCTGCACCATACTCCATTTTAAGAACAATCATTTGTGTTTCAGACGCCTGCTGAGCAGTCAGTGCATCGCCCAGATTGTAAGTGTTATTCCCTGAAAACGCAGCGAGATGAACGCCACTGGCGTCTGTTGTGACACCAAGGAACATTCCTTGATCGTCAATAAAACTACTGGTTGAGGCAGGTATTTGACCCGCGCCCATCGCTACGCTTTCGCCAACGCTATAGCTGGACAGGGAACCTACGTTGACCAAGCCGCTCATGTAATAGGTGGTTCCGGAATAAGAAACATTTTGAAACCGCCGGAATGAGCTGCGTGCACTACTGGCTGAACCCACCGTCCTCAGATACGCTGCCCCAGCCGAAGTGGAACCCGCCACCAGACTGTGAGTCAATGATGGCGAACTCGCCGGTTGAAGATAACCCGTGCCCCACGTCCAGGCGTTACCTGTATCAAAATCGGTATTTCCGACGACCACGCTCTTGTTGGCGGTAGTGTCGAATTGTTCTCCAGAGGTATAATCCCCTGTGGCAGCTCCGGTTGAAAACGACTCCGAAGCGATTAACGCCGCCGAAGCGGTGGCACCCATTATCATAGCCGCCAATGCAATTATATATTTCATCTTCTTCATACTACTTTCCTTTCCTGTTGTTTGTGAGATCCCCTATCTACTGTGCTATCATAATACTAAAAGGTTGTCGTGTCTACTCTTAATTATAAAATAATTTACGCCGACCTATAGCGCAGAAATGCTAGTCACATCCTGCAGAGTTTTCCCGAAGCGAAATTCATCCAGATAGGCTCCGGAGGATGCATTCTTAGCGCCGCCCTGACATTGGATAATCAATCGTACGAGGTTGCTGGGTTTTCCGGCGTCAATATCAGATATATTCAGAACAGGAGTCAGTTTTTCTTCCCCTTCCTGCGCCACCCATGCCGATAAAGTATCTGAACCGCCGGATCCGGTATTATAGTCGAGCTTGAGAACGATCATCTCAATTCCAGCCGCCGTCGCGTACGTGAGTTTTTCCCCCAGCTTGTATGTCTTTCCCCCGACAAATACGGCCAGATAAGCCTCGCCGGTATTCTCCTTGGTCAAGCCGAGATACATACCCGTTGAACTGTCAAAAACGTTATTTGCCGTGTTGCCGCCGACGCCCATACAGACACTGCCGCCATTTCCTAGATTCTCCATTCCATTCATGCACACCAGCCCGCTCATAAAAAAGGTCGAACCGGAAGGATTCTGGGCTATCTGTCTTCTTACATTGCGGCCTGAATCCGGAACAGGACGGATCTGTACCAGTCCGGTCGTCGCGGTTCCCTGCATCAAACCATGAGTTAATCCCGTAGAACCGCGCGGCAAAATTGCGGTCGTCGGTGGATCCCAGACCTTTCCGGAACTGAAGCCGGTTGTTCCGATTAAATTGCCTTTATTGACTTCATCCCCGAAAGGTTTTCCATCCGTGTAATCGCCACCGTTCCCAACTGAAAACGACTCTGAAGCAATCAGCTCTGCCGAAGCAAAAGCTCCCGTCATCATGGCTGCCGAAACGATATATATTATTTTCTTCATACTGTTTCTTTCTTTTCTGAGGTTTAGAATATTTCCTTAAAGGTATTACCTTAATACTATTAGTTGACTGGCGTGGAAAGCTATTATTTGAATTATTTTTCGATCACCCTGCCGTTTTTTCGGAAAGAATTTATTCCGTCATCAGCTTATTGGCCAGACCCAAAACAACAAAAGCAACAACAAGAATTACGATGCCAACAAGCATCCACGTGCGGGACTTCTTCGACGTCCCTTTCCATTCGCCGGTCACCATTCCGGCGACATTGCCAGACAAAATCGAAACCAACAGCAACATCGGAAAAGCGACATAGGCACCGTATTCGCCCATCCGGCCAGCGGCAATGCCGTAGATTGCAATGCCGCCGGGCCAGGCAAGCCCCATAAACAACGCCCAAAACCAGTAGCTCGGTTCGCCTTTAGCAAAAAGCCCAAACGATTTGTTTTGAAGAACAAGGATCAAGCTATAAAGAGTGTTTATGCCGAAATTAGCCGTAAAAACCAGCGACCAAATTGCAAAACCGGTTGCAACAGCTGATGCGCCGTGCTTGACGGCATTTTCAGCAATCGGTGCGCCGACGATAAATCCGAAATTGACCCCCGCGGAAAGCACCCCGGAAATGATGCAAAAGAGCAACCCGACCATAAATGGCACCTTGGAGCTGCTGTTGTCATCGGCTTTACCCTGTTCAGCTTCTTTAAGACTACCCGCACAAGCCATTGCCACCACCCCGATGATCATTACCATAATCGCGACGGATAGAGTTAATCCACCCGATGTAACCAGCGTAGCGGGTTCAAAAATGGCCAACGGTGCCAGCGAACCAAAGCAGGTAATCAGAGCCATCATCAACGAAACGCCGAGTGCCATGCCGACTGCGGCTATTCCTCTGCCCCAGAAAATTCCGCCAAGCCCCCAGGATGCCCCGCACAGCAGAGCTAACAGAATCACCCTGATCCCGGAATCTGCATAAACCTGCTGAAGATGCGGAACAGAAAACAAAGCCAGCGGCCAAGGTACAATCAGAAGAGCGATTAATGATCCCATCATCCAGATGTTTTCAAAGTTCCATTTTGGAGTGCGTGTAACCCCGATTGAAAACAGCCCTTCGCAACAACCGGCAATCACCACGAGAAAAGCCCCGATAATCACTTCACTCATTCTCAAACCTCCTTTTGCAAACATTAAACCTTGTAGAATCGGACGGCATTGTCGTGGAAGAGTTTACTAACCTCCTCCTGCGAAGCCCCTTTAATCAGCTCTTCGAGCGTGCAAACGCAGGTGTCATATGAGGCGGCCTGTGTACTGACCGGCCAATCCCCGCCGAAAACAGTGCGATCAAAGCCGAAACACTCAAAAACATGATCCACATACGGACGAAGTCCGGCAACAGTCCAGTTTTTATGATCGGCCTCGGTGGCCAGCGAGGAAACCTTACAGTGAACATTCGGAAAGGCCGCTATGCGTCTGATCTGATTCCGCCAAGGGTCGAGCAGCCCCTGTTTGATACCGGGCTTGCCAATATGATCGAGAATCATCGGCACATCAGGAACCTTCTCAATAAATTTGATCAGGTTTTCATTGTGACGATAGTCAATACAGATATCGAAGGGGAGCCCGTATTCGGCGAGTAATTTGACGCCCTCAATAAAACCGGGGCGCAGACAAAACTCCAGATCAGGCTCAAATTGAATAATACNNATACGACGGATGCCCTTGACCAGCGGATTCTGCGCAAGCCAATCGAGATCTTCACGAGCAGCCGCACCTTTTTCCAGCGGTGCCCAGGCTACAATTCCCGCAATTCGCGAATCCTCATTGCGGGAAACAGAGCTCACCCAGCTGACTTCATCCCGATACTGTGAGACATCCACCTCACATTGCAAAAAAACCATTTTTTCGATGTTGTGGTTTTTTGTGGCCTCCCGGTAGTCGTTAATCAGAAACGTCCGGTTAAGTGCCGGAACGTCTTTCAACCAAGGATAGTTCAGNNCGCATCCCAGATATGCAGATGCGTGTCGATAATCGGACAATTCATGGTATTCAGCCTCTCTTATTAAAAAGCCGGCCTGCTTTTCCCTGCAGCCCGGTTTCATGCGTTAATTGCTCCCGGCAATAATCGCTGTGTCACCGAGTCCTTCCGGACCCATGCTCTGATATCCGGCGTCAACCGGTAAATCCGTGCCTGTAATAAACGAGGCATCGTCACTGAAAAGAAAAAGTACCGGACGGGCGACTTCGATCGGCTCGCCACATCGACGCAACATATGGTACTTACCCCAGATCGGATCCCACTTCTCTTTTCCGCCGCCGCCGATTTCGGCGGCTTTATACACCTCACGAGTCCAAATCCAGCCTGGACTGATGCTGTTGACGCGAATGTTCCACTGTGCCAGATCCAGTGCCGCGCACTTGGTAAGCTGGTTAACCGCACCCTTGGACATGTTGTAGGTCCAGCGTTCCTTTTGGGCAATAAACCCGGAAATACTGCTGTCATTTACAACGGCTCCGCCGCCGATCTCTTTCATGTACGGAGCGACGTTCTGAATCATGCGGGCATATCCTACCGGCCCAACAAAAAAAGATCGTTTCCAATCCGCGGAGGTAGCATCCATTCCCTTGGCGGTAAAAGCATAGGCATTGTTAAACAGATAATTAATCTTGCCCCATTTTTTATGGGTCTGTTCGACAATCGCCCGACAGAAATTTTCATCCTCCATATCCCCCCGAAGGAACATCACATCGAACCCCTGCCTCTGAAGCTCGCCGGCTGTCGCATCCCNNTGTGTTCTACCATAGCGCACCCTTTCTAATTTAGTGAGATTATGTTTCGTATAATAAAACCACACCTTAACTCATCATAAATCCACCGTTTACGTCTACACATGAGCCTGTCATGTAATCACTGAACTCCGATGCAAGAAAAAGAATGGCCCCGGCGACATCCTCAGGTGTTCCCATGCGGCCAAGCGGAATATTGTAACGGGATAGATCGAAATCCTGACTCATCCGTGTCTGGATCACTCCGGGCACAACACTGTTAACTTGAACGCCGTATTTTGCGGCATACCCCGCGAAGGTTCGGGTTAAGTTTATAACCGCAGCTTTCGAGGATGAATAATCCGCGCCAACAGAGACCCCTCCGTTGCGACCTGCCATAGAGCCAAGGTTAATGATTTTCCCGTTTCCTTGCGCACTCATCAGGTGCACAACGGCGCGACTAAGCAGAAACAGCGCCTTAATATTAATGCCATATGTGCGATCCCACTGCTCCATCGTCATTTCGTCGATAGAAACTGTATTGCAGATACCGGCATTGTTCACCAGCACATCCAAACGTCCGAACCGCTTACAGGCCTGTTGGGCAACTCCTTCTACTCCATCCAGCCGACTTAGATCGGCGTGCAGGAAAAACGCTTCCGTACCGCGAGCAGAAAGATCGTCCGCCAGTTGACCTCCGGCAGCGGCATCGAAATCGCAAACAATCACCCGGGCTCCTTGGTGATTAAATAATTCGCAGACTGCTCTGCCGATTCCGTTGGCACCGCCCGTAACCAATGCAATTTTATCTTTTAGCAACATAAGCTCCTCCAACATAATTACGTTTAGAATTGCGCATCGTTTTGTCTCATCTTTCTATCCCAGCCAAAAAGGGGGCCGCAGGCAGTCCTGTTGCATTAAACAAGCTGATCTCACCCCAATTGAACCAACCATACCGAACCATAACGGGCGCGCGAACCTCCGGACTGAAAACTTTTACCGTTCCGTCCGGCATAATCTCAGCCTGCGCCGACAACCACAGGCCGCACATTAACCAAACTGCCACGGATCTAATCATGGTCTTTACTCCTAAACGCTCTTTGCACTTTAAACAGCCGCTTCGTTTAATACCGCGTTCACCACTTCCTCGGTTGTACTTGTACCGCAAATATCCGGGGTTCTGATTTTTCGCGCGGCAATGACTTTGCCCATTGCTTTAAAAAGTATTTCGGCCATTTCGTTCAATCTCAAATGTTCGAGCATTAGAACCACTGACCAAAGTGTTCCAATCGGATTGGCGATCCCCTTGCCGGCTATATCCGGAGCGGAACCATGTACCGGTTCAAACATGGAAGGGAATTTCCGTTCAGGATTAATGTTGGCGGAGGGAGAAATGCCGATGCTTCCGAGCATGGCCGAACCCAAGTCAGTCAAAATATCGCCGAACAGGTTGCTGGCCACCACCACATCTAACATCTGCGGCTTCATGATAAAAAAGCCGGCCAGTGCATCCACATGGATCGATCGGGTCTGGAGATTCGCCGGGCGGTAAAGTTCCTCAACCTCCTTAAAAACCTTGTCCCAGAAAACCATTGAGTAATTGAGCGCATTGGATTTGGTGGCGCTGACGAGACTCTTGGCTCCGTTGCGAACCGCATAATCAAATGCGTAGCGGATAATCCGCTCCGTGCCTTTCCGGGAAAAATGAGCTTCCTGAATCACTTTCGTGTTCAGCGGATCAGATTCATCAATACGTCCGATTCCGCAGTATTCACCCTCCGAATTTTCCCGCAGTACGACAAAATCAATGTCTTCTGAACGTTCGACGCGAATCGGAGAATCCAATCCCGGTAACAGCTTAACGGGACGCAGGTTGACATACTGGTCGAACTCCCGGCGGATGGGAATCAGCAACTGGCGCAGAGAAATATGATCCGGCACGCTCGGGAACCCGACGGCACCGAGCAGAATACTGTCGCATTCGCGCAGAATTGACAGCCCGTCCTCCGGCATCATCCGGCCATGCTTCAAATAGTATTCGCAACTCCAATCGAACTCGTTGAATACAAAGCGGACGCCGCCATGCAGTTCGGCCAGCCGTTCCAATACGCGCCGGGCTTCCCGGATCACGTCCACGCCAATGCCGTCACCAGGAATCAAATCAATTGTAAATTTATTCATAAATTTTCTCCATTAATCAAAAGGACATTCGCACCATTTCTGCAGAGCCTTCATGAATCGCGCCGCCGGGGCACCGTCCACCACGCAGTGGTCGTAGGTCANNCAGCGTAACCGTACACATCGGACGGATGCCGATCATGCCGTCCACAACAACAACCCGGTCGGAAATCCGGCCTACAGCGAGAATAGCGCTTTGCGGTGGATTAATCACCGCCTGAAATTCGTCGATATCAAACATCCCGAGATTGGAAATTGTGAATGTTCCGTTCTCGGCATCCTGTGCTGAAAGAGTACCGCTATGTACAGCAGCAACCAGCCGTCGCGATTCCTTCGCAATCGTCTCCACATTAATCCAGTGCGCGTTTTTGATCACCGGCACCATCAATCCGCCATCCGTCGCAACAGCCAGACCGATGTGAACATCCGAATGCTGCACCATCTCGCCGCCCTCGACCGTCCGGTTAAGCTCCGGATGCTGCCGGAGAGCTGCCGCACAACCCTTGATCATCAAATCGTTATAAGAAATATTGATCCCTCGCTCCTTAAACCCGTTGCGCATTTTAATCAAAGCCGACATATCCAGATGCATGGTATGCGTCGTCTGAGCTTTTTCGCGCAGGCTTGCGAGCATTTTGTCGGCAATGTATCGACGGGTGCGATTAAACGGAATCCGCTTCCCGGTCACAACCGACTCAGAAGATAATACATCGCGCTCAATAATTAGATTTTCGGGTCCGGACGGAACAATAGATGCCAATGGCATTGCCCGCTCTTCCGCCCGCATCCGGGCACGCGGTGTGCAGAAAACTCGTCCGCCGGAGGGAGCAGAAGGAGCCGGCGNNATGTTCTCATGTCCGGGGGGTTGTCCATTGGAAGCGTTTCCGGTTCGGCGTTGGCAGATCCGGACAATTCGAGAGAATTCGTTTCAGGAATTTTTTCGGAGTCATCCATGGAATCACCGACCCATGCAATGATTCCGCCGACCGGAACCACAGAACCCTCCTCATGCACAATCTTGAGCAGCACGCCATCGGTCGCAGATTCAATGGAGATGTTTGCCTTGTCGGTTTCCATCTCGGCAACAGCTTCACCCTGAACAATCCGGTCGCCCGGAGCCTTCAGCCAGCGGACGAGCAGCCCTTCCTCCATCTGCAAGCCCTGTTTCGGCAATATAATTTCCTTTACCATGACAAATCCTTCATTGGGGTTCCCGTCTAAACCGGCAGATTTCAATTTGCAGGTTTTGATTTGTAACACACCCGCCGGATCGCCGCCTCGATATCCGCNNGTGTGCGCGGATCTATTACTTCGACATGGATTCCTTCCGCCGCCAGTTTTTTGCGAACGTTGAGCGAACGGTTGAGATAAAGGTGGTTGCAAACAACGGTGACATCACTGCCTTCGGCGACTACATTCGCCTGACCAAACGGAATTGAAAATTCAGGATCGTCCGGCACTTCACCCTTCGTTGCATACAGAGCCTTATGTTCGAAGAACATCACCGGATCATTCATGCGAATGGCCGTGCGCAACAGCCCGGCGGCATCTGCTGGCGTGGAAGGCATCGCGACCTTCAATCCCGGAATGTGCATAAAAATAGTTTCAACCGACTGCGAATGCTGCCCTGCATTGCCGCGCCCGACCCCCTGCTGGCCACGAATCACCAGAGGCAGACTGACCTTCCCTCCGAACATATTGCGAATCTTGGCGGCTTGATTGAGAATCTGATCCCTGGCTACGTAGGTGAAATCCATATACATCAGTTCNNGACACCCGCGCCGACAAAACCCGCCTCGCTAATCGGTGTGTTGCGAACCCGCTCGCGGCCGAACTCCTCAAGCAATCCCTTGCTGCAACTGAAAATACCGCCCTGCTCAGCGACATCCTCTCCCATAATAAAAACAGACGGATCACGCCGCATCTCTTGAGCCAGCACGTCCCGTATCGCTTCTGAATACTTTTTCTCACTCATGATCGCTCCTTAAACTATCGCTGGCACATTATCCGCAAACACATCATCCATCACGGTGGACGGATCGGGCTCGGGACTGTTCAAAGCAAATTCGGCCGCATCATCTGCTTCAGCCAGCGCGCTTTTTTCCATTTCTGCAAAATCGGATTCCGACAGCGTTCCAGCCTTGATCATTTGTTTCTTCAGCCGATTGATCGAACACTTTTCTTTCCACGCCTTCGTGATTTTCTTGTCGCGGGTGGTTTCGGGGTCGCCGATCCAGTGACCGTACCAGCGATAGGTTTTGCACTCGATCAGTGTCGGGCCTTCACCGGCCTTGGCGCGCTGAAGCGCCTCGCTGATTGCCGCATAGAGGGATTCCGGATCACTCCCATCAACCGTTACACCGGGCATGTTGTAACCGGCGGCGCGCACACNNAAATACCGAACCCGTTGTTTTCGCAAATAAAAATTACGGGCAGTTTCCAGACACTCGCCAGATTGAGCGATTCGTGAAATGTCCCTTGGTTCGAGGCTCCGTCTCCAAAAAAAGCGACGGAAACATGGCTATTATTTTTCATTTTACAGGCAAGCGCCCCGCCCACAGCGATCGGAATTCCGCCACCGACAATGGCGTTAGCCCCAAGATGCCCTTTCGCCATGTTGACAATATGCATGGAGCCGCCTCGACCCTTGCAATAGCCGGTTTCTTTCCCCATCAGCTCGGCCATGGCCGGGCGAAGCTCGCCGCCCTTTGCGATGCAGTAGCCGTGTCCCCGATGCGAACAAGTGATGTAGTCCTGATCGTCCAGCATCTCGCAGACGGTTGCGGCAATCGCCTCCTGGCCGACGCATAGATGGCANNGTAGCGCTTTGTGCTCAAAAGCACGAATCCTCAGCATCGTTTCCAAAATATGCCGCTGTTGTTTTTCCGGAATCATGAAGTTTCTCCTTATGCTAAAAATCTTGCGCAAATTTCCACGATATCCATCGTGCTCTCGGCAATGTGCACTCCAGCCGCACGCAAAGCGGTTTCCTTGTTTTCCGCACTGCCGGTACCGTCCGGTGCAACAATCGCGCCTGCGTGTCCCATGCTGCGCTCTTTCGGCGCGTTTTTTCCGGCAATCAGCGCAACAACCGGCTTGGAAATATGCGCCTTGATGAAAGCTGCGGCCTTTTCCTCTTCCTGCCCGCCGATTTCCCCGATCAGGACAATCACCTTTGTCTGCTCATCTGCTTCGAACATCGGTAAAAAATCCGTAAAGGTGCTGCCGGGAATCATGTCGCCACCTATTCCAATGCAGGTACTCTGGCCTATGCCCCGCTCTGTCAGCATGAAAACCGTCTCATAACAGTTCGTGGCACTGCGGGACATCACAGCCACCGGCCCTTCACTAAAAATGCGGTGTGCCATAAAACCGGCCTTTGCTTTACCGGGCGAAATGACGCCAAAAGAATTCGGGCCGATCACCCGGCATCCGGTTCCCCGCGCACAGGCCATAACATTCATCATGTCGTGCACCGGCACATGCTCGGCAATCGTGATCACCTGAGGAACGCCCGCTGCGATGGCTTCCATCAGTCCCTGTTTCGTGTAGAGCGGCGGAACAAATAGAACCGTAGTGTCCGCGCCGGTTGCCTCGACGGCTTCGCGAACGGTGTTGAACACCGGTACGCCGTGCACGCTCAGGCCGCCTTTGCCGGGCGTTACGCCGCCGACAACACGGGTGTTATACGCCAGCATCTGTTCGGCATGAAATGTTCCTTCGCGACCAGTAATACCCTGCACCAGCACCTTGCTGTTTTGATCAATTAAAATACTCATGCCTTCTCAACCTTTGCTACTGTTGCACGAACGCCTTCGCGAACGTTGTCGACCACGGTAACGGCATCGGCTGCCTGAGTAAGAATCTCCAGCCCCTTTTCCTTATTTGTGCCTTCCATCCGCACCACCAAAGCACAGGACGGATCGAGTTTCTTCACGGCATCGACAATACCAGCGGCGATTTCATCGCACCGTGTAATCCCGCCGAAAATATTTATCAACAGCACAGAGATATCCGGGTTCTGAAAAATAATTCGGATGCCTTCCGCTACGCGATCGGCCGTTGCTCCGCCACCGAGATCCAGTGCTGCGCCAACGTGAACAGNNACATAATCATGCCGGATCCGTTTGACATCACGGCCGTGTTACCGCCTTCTTCGATGGGAACATAAAGAAATCGGTAACTGCGGGCTTCGACGACTAAAGGGTCTTCATCAAGCTGATCGCGGAGCTTCTTGATTTCCGGATTCCGGGCCAGTGCGCTGTCATCAACCACGACTTTGGCATCCAGCGCCATCAAATTGCCCTGTGTTGTTTTCACCAGGGGATTAATCTCCACCAGCATGGCATCCTTTTCGCAAAACATCGTATATAGATGCTCTGCCAACTCCTGCAACGGTTTGATCAGCCCAGATTCCAGTCCGGCTTTAACAGCAACCTGCTCCACATCGGAAGGCTGCAGGCCGGTCAGTGGATTAATAGTCGCCTTCTGCACATCCTCAGGATTATTTGCAGCGACCGCCTCAATATCCACCCCGCCAAAGCGGCTAAAAATCAGCACGGGGCAGCGCCGGTCGCGATCGAGCATAATGCTAAGATAGAATTCATGCTCAATATCCACCTTTGGCACAATATAGACCTTATGAACCGGCAGACTTTTAATGCTCATTCCAAACAAACCATCCAGTTTCTGCCGGGCTTCTACCGCCGAACCGGCAGTCTGGATTCCGCCCGCTTTGCCGCGCCCGCCGATTTCGACCTGCGCCTTGAGCACACAAGGATAAACGACTTTTACGAGTACTGCATCCACCAACGACGCGTCATCACCGGCATCCAGCACCGCACCGTCCGGGCACGGAATGCCGGACTCCCTCATCAACGCTCCGCCCATATATTCCATTAACTTCACTTGGATTCTCCCCACAGCTCAGTATCCGTCGGCACCGCCCGGTTCGGCAGGCAATAGGATACCCGGGTAATATTCATAAGGTGTTTGAATGTAACGTTCTCAGACACACTGTTGTTACCCCACGTTCCGCATCCCAGCGTCGTTGTCGGAGCCAGCCCGTTTTGGAAACTGCCGCCTACCATCTTGGAACTGACCTGATTGACGAGAAACCGGCTGACCGTAAGCCGCTCGCCGGCATAGAGAATGTGCTCGTCGTTTTTTGAATGAATCGCCGCCGAGTGCCCGGCCCCTTCCACGTTCAAATTGGCCTGTGCAATTTCCACGGCTTCTTCAAACGTNNCGTCCGGTAACCGAACGCTACCATCACCGGGCACATCTTTTCCTTGCAAAGCAGATCTTTCGTTCCGCATCCGGCGGCCTTTGCCACAATCACCACATGATCCGGCCTTACCGGCAGCCCGGCCATTTCGCCGATTTTCTGCACAGACTGTCCCACCGCATAACGCGAAAAAGCGCCGTTTTCATCCCACAGCACCGACCGCAGCCGTTTGATCTCTTCGGGATCGTCCACGTAAAGAGCACCCTGCTTCTGCATTTCGGCAATCACCGCGTCGTAATCGTCTTCGTGGGCAATCACCGACTGTTCGCCGGAGCAAATGATGCCGTTGTCAAAAATACGCCCATCGATCATCTTGCCGACCACTTCCGGCAGATTCATTCCGCGGTCAATGATGCACTGGACATTGCCTGCGCCGACACCGTAGGACGGTTTGCCGCTGGAATAAGCGGCCTTCACCATGCCCATGCCGCCGGTGGCGACAACGACATCGCACCGACTCATCAGATAGCTGCCCAGTTCCGTCGACGGCTCTGCCACAACCTGTATCAGATTTTCAGGCGCGCCCAGCTCCGACAGCTTTTTATTCCACTCCGCCACCAACTGAATCGCACAGTTTTTTGCACGCGGATGAGGCGCGATGATAATCGCATTACGGGTTTTCAGTGCGAACATCGCATTGCACAGCGGCGTCACCACCGGGTTGGTACAAGGCGTAATGGCGCATACCACGCCGCAAGGTTTTGCGATTTCAATGATACCGTTCTCTTCATCACGCCGCAATACCCCATAGGCTTTCGCGCGCCGGACACTGTCCCATAGAATGCGGGACTTCCCCTGTTTTTTAATCACTTTGTGCTCATAAACTCCCATGCCGGTTTCATCGACTGCCGTGCGGGCCCATCTTTCAGCACCATAAAAAACGCATTTCGCCATCGCCTGCAGGCAAGCCAAATTCACATTGTCAGGCAAAGCTTCAAAAGCCTTTTGCGCAACGTGCGCTTTTGTCATCATTTGATCAATTATCTCTTTACTCATAACCTATACAGCCTTTCTTCATGATGAGCCCTTTTTAACATAGTATGATAATATAGCAATATTTTATTGGAAAGTTTGTCGCTTTTCTCAGCGAATCCGAATATAAAAAAGTAGTTGGTAAAAGTTGAATAACTGCCCGGAGTAGCCGATATGAATTTTAAACCGATAGAAAACCGTTCTCTGCATATTCAGGTCTTCAATGTCATCAAAGATCGAATCGTCTCCGGCCAAATGAAACAGAATGAACAACTCCCGCCCGAAGCGCAGCTTTGCAAGGAATTTCAGATCAGTCGTACAATCATCCGTGAAGCCATCAAGTCGCTTCAAAGCATTGGACTGCTTGATGTAAGCCCAGGGAAAAAAGGCACCACAGTCAGCATTCCCGATGTCAAGCTGGCGCAAGAACTTATTTACATTCACCTGAAAATGAAAAATACCTCGCTCAAAGAACTTTTCGATGTACGCCTCACTCTCGAAGCTTCCATCGCACGCCTNNCTCGCGGCAGTTAATCGAACCGAAGAAAACCTCGTGGCTCTGCGCAATTGCATGGAACTCATGAACAAATGCCGCTCATTAGACCAAGCCACTGAACTCGATTTCACCTTTCACGATCTGATTGTCGAAGCCTCTCAAAACAGCGTTTTAAAAATTTACAATATGCCGCTGCTTGCTCTTCAGCGTGATCTGCGAAAACAAACCATCAAGCGCAAAGGATTGGAAACAACCGCCCAGTATCATCAGGAACTTCTCAAAAGTATTGAAATCGGTGACCCGGATCTGGCCGAAAAGACCATGCGCACCCATATTGAACACGCTCTTGAAGTCCTGCAACAATCATGACTTCTGCGGTTCCGGGCTGATATCAATTTGATCTGGCGCGCGGTTTACTCAGCCCCGTTCCCGGCTCCGCACAATTCATACATCGTCCGGTTTTCCGAAGAAAATCACTAACAAGGAATGTCTCTCCCTGTTCCTTTTCTGAAGCGGCAGCTTCCGCAAACCCCGCTTCACTTCAGAGCCCAAGAACACAACAATGTGCTTAATTCAACTGCCCCGAATTTAGGGTGTAGTCGGAATCTTTTTCCCAAGAAGAAAGAATTTCCTGTCGGGATACCAAAGTACGGGGACGCCGTTACGCACGGTAAAGCTCGAATAAAGTGCCATATCTTGACGTCCTTTTGTGCCGGGTTTCCCAAGATTTACTCCGTCATGATCCATAAACAAAACAGGCTCATCAAACCAAACCGGTTGATCTGGCCCAGC